>NZ_JBFAZJ010000034.1:0-83579 GCF_040681715.1 Streptomyces sp. NPDC051582 | reverse complement strand
AGCGCGAACCCCCGCTCTGCCGCGGGCGAACACCGCAATCTGAAACAGGGGACGCCTCACGTGGCGACCCACGACCTCAAAACCAGGTCACTAGACCATATCCACGCCCTGGAGAGGGCCGAGGACCGAGGTTAGCGGCGACAGGCGACAATGTGCGCGCCACGCTGTGCGCTCATCCTGACGCGGCCACGACTGTTCCGATTCGTTCATGAAACCTTCGCCCGCGAAAACCAACGCCACCACTACTCCGACTCGCTCGCTACGTTGCGTAGCCCGTCCCGACATCTGGATCGGACTTGGCCAGCCCTAATCTGCCCTCCCCCGCAGACGCGGCTGGGGAGAATCTGGGGAGAATGAGGCTGCGTTGGGGAGCGACTGGGGAGGATGGGCCGTACAAACGGGCAGCATGACGAAATGGATGGAAAGACGGATCGCCGCAGGCCGGATCGCCTGTATAGGCGATTTCCGCAGGTCAGCGGTGTGAGGGTGACGACTTCAAGAAGATCTCTTCCTGGGCCGCCATCCTTTTCGCACCCACCCTGGTGGGTGCGATCTACGGCATGGACTTCGAGGACATGCCGGAGTTGAAGTGGGCGGGGGGGGTATCCCTTCGCGATCGTGCTGATGGCGGTGGTGTGCACCAGCCTGTACGTGATCTTCAAGAAGCGGGACTGGCTGTAGCGGCAGCTGCTGTTGGGGAGCGCGCTGGTTGCGGCGAGGGCGGTGGGTGGCTAGCAGGGCGGGGACGAGCCCTTTTGGCGGGTGAGGTCGCGGTTGTACAGCCAGCCGGTCGTGTTCGTTCCGTCGACGCGTACGTACGTCCACTGGTTTCCGTACGAGTTGACGACATAGCAGTGGTACCAGAGCTTGGTCCCGTCCTTCACCAGGGCGCCGGCGGAGCACGGTTGGTACGGGGCCGACAGCAGGTGGTGGTCGCCCGAGATGTAGCCGTAGGCGCCCGGCTTCGGGTCGCGGTGGGTCCAGCCGGCGCAGCCCGTCGGTACGGGGCTCGGCTGGGCCGGGGCGGGCGAGGGCGTGTCCGGCTGCCCGTCGGGCGCCGCAGAGCCGTTGCCGGTCACCGGCGTCGGGGCCGTGGCCCGCGCCCGGTCCTCGCCGCCCGAGGTCAGGGCGTAGGTGACACCGCCGGCGCCGAGTACGGCGACGACCGCGACGGCCATCGCGGCGCGAGCGCGGCGTCGGGGCCGGCCCGTGGCGGCCGGGCCGCGCTGCGGGGCCGTGAACGGCTGACCCGGCGGGGGTTGCTGCGGGGGGAAGGCGGGCCGGTGGGACGGCACTTGGGGGTGCGGAAACGATTCGTCGCTGTAGGGGGGCGGGGGTCCGAAGCCGGGTACCGGAGCGGGCGCCGCGATGGCGGACGGCGCGGTGGGGGTCGGCGCGAGGGCCGGGGCGGCGGGCGGCACGGCCCGCGGTGCGTCGGCCCCCGCCACCGCCACCGCCTCCAGCATCGCGCGGGCCCGGTCGGCGGTGGGCCGGCTCTCCGGGTCCTTCGCCATCAGCGCCAGCAGCACGGGCCCGAGCGGTCCCGCCCGCCGGGGCGCGGGCAGCGGTTCGGCGACGATCGCGGCCAGCGTGGACCACACGGAGGTGCGGCGGAACGGCGAAACGCCCTCCACCGCCGCGTACAGGGTCATCCCGAGCGACCAGATGTCCGAGGCCGGGCCGGGCTCCCTGCCCTGCGCGCGCTCCGGCGGCAGGTAGTCGAGCGAGCCGACGAGCTGGCCGCTGCGGGTCAGCTTCGCCATCTCCTCGTCGCCGGGCGCGTGCATGGTGGCGATGCCGAAGTCGGTCAGGACGACCCTGCCGCCCCGCTCCAGCAGCACGTTGCCCGGCTTCACGTCCCGGTGCAGGATGCCGGCCCTGTGCGCGGCGTCGAGCGCGCCCATGAGCTTCGCGCCGATCGCGGCGGCCTCGTACGGGTCCAGGGCGCCCCGCTCGGTCACCACCTCGTCGAGCGAGGGCCCGTCGACGAGTTCCATCACGATGACGGGCAGCCCCTGCTCCTCGGTCACGTCGTGGACGGTGACCACGCCGTCGTGCCGGATGCGTGCGGCGGCCCGCGCCTCGCGCTGCATCCGGCTCCGCATGTGGGCCAGTTCGGCGGGGCTCGCGTCGGTGTAGGCCCGCAGCAGCTTGACGGCGACCTCCCGGCCCAGCGCCTCGTCGACCGCCCGCGCGACCACTCCCATGCCACCGCGCCCGATCAACTCGCTCACCCGGTAGCGCCCCGCGAGCACCTTGCCGACCAGGTAGTCGTCCTTCGCCTGCCCTGATGGCACCGGCACCGCGCGCTCCGTTTCCTCACCGGCCGTCCGTCGACGACCTGACGGGACCCAAGCGTAAAGGCATGATCGCCGGCTCGCTCCCTTGCCGCCGGCCGGCTGCCGGCGGCGGGAGGGCCGCTACTCGGGGTCGCCGGTCGTGATCCGTTCGAGGAGCTCCGTGTACAGGGAGCGTCTGTCGGGCCGGGCGCGGGCCGCGGCGTGTCTGAGGGCGGGAACCGCGGGCGGCCCCATGACGGTGAGCCCCTCGGCCGCGGCCTTGCGGACGGTGGGGTGGGGGTGTTCCAGCAGCCCGGTCAGGGCGGGGACCGCCGGTGCCCAACCGGCGTGGGAGAGGGTCCGGATCGCCGTGCGCACCACGTCCGGCCGCGGGTCGTCCAGCAGGACCGACGTGTGGCGGAGGTAGGTCTGCCGGTCCAGCATGGCCCGCGAGGTCCGGTGGGCGTGCAGGCGGACCTTGGGCTCCGGGTGGTGCAGCAGTTCACCGATCAGGTCCCGCAGGCCGGGGTCCCGGTCCGGGTCGGGACCCCGGTGTTCCTCGGCCAGTCGCGCGAGTGCTCGGCGTATCCGCATCGGGTCGCCGGTGCGGGCATGGTCCAGGAGCTGCTGCCGGGACGGGGGTTGTGACGCTGCCGTCGACGCGGCCGGGGAGCGGTCGCGCAGCGCCGCCTGCGCGGCGGCGTCCTGCCGTCCTGCGTCCGGGCCGCGCAGCGGACCTTCGACGAGGAGCAGCCCGTCCGCGAGGTCGTCGCGCCCTTCGGCGCGCAGCCTCCGGCAGGTCCGCGTGAGCGCGGGGGTGCGCAGCAGGGCTCGCCCGCGGAGCAGGTCGAGGAACCCCCAGGCGCCGGCGTCGAGCCGGACGCCGAGGTGCTCCGCCAGTACGTCGGCGGGGACTTGGCGCAGCGCCCGCCCGGCGGCGGAGCTGCCGGGCGGCGGGTCGTGCTCCCACCAGTCCAGCAGGAGCGGGACGAGCGGCTCCAGATCCTGCGGGTCGAGCCGGCTCGCCGCGAGGGCGGCCCTGTCGTGCAGGACGCCGTCCGCGCGCAGTTCCGTCTCGCCGACGGCCGTCAGCATGCGGGCCAGGCCGGCGCCGACGGGTATGTCGACGCGGCCCCGCAGGAACGCCCGGAGTACGGGGAGCACGGCTTCGGGCTCGGGCCACGTCACGAGTTCCAGGGCCGCGGTGCGCCGGTGGTCCGGAGCGGACCCCCGCACCATGGCCAGCAGGCGTTCCCGCAGTGCGGTGGAACGGGGTTGGTCGAGGTCGTCGACGCGTACCGCCCGCGGGCGCGGCGCCGTCGCGTACGTGGTCTCGGTGAGCGTCCAGGGCGGGGCGTCGAGCGGCTGGAGGTCCGTCATCCAGTCGATGAGGGCGGGGCGGACCTCGGGGCCGGCCGAGGCGTGGACGTCGATCAGGGTGCTCAGGCGGTCCCGGGAACCCGGTACGGCCGCGACGCCCCGGTGCGGCCGGTGGAGCCGGCGGAACCGCTCCAGGGCGCTCGGCGTGCACAGCGCCGCGTCCAGCGCGGCCCGCCACGCCGCGACCTCGACCGCGACCTCGGCCCCGGCCCCGGCCGCGACCTCGGCCCCGGTCGCGACCTCGGCCTCCGCTTCGGCCCGCGGCGTGGCCGCGAACGCCTCCCTCAGTACGTCCGTCTCGGCCTGCCAGGGGTCGGCGCCCAGCCGCGCCGAGGCGAGAGCCCGCTCCAGGTCGGCCCGGACCGGCACCGCGCCGAGTGCGCGGAGCAGCCGCAGTACGGACTGGCTCCCGGGTTCGGGGGGCAGCCCGCGTACCGCCTCGGCGACCACCGGTTTCAGAGCCGCCGGCAGGGTCGGTGCGATCGCTTCGAGTACCGCGACGAGCCCGTGCCGGTCTCCGGCCGAGGCCTCTTCGAGCCCGTCGAGCAGGACCCCGGCGGACCGGGCGAAGGCCGTCAGCTCCCCGGTCGTCCACGGTGCGGGGCAGAGCCGCAGGACGAGGCTCAGTACGCGCTCCCGGGCGGCGGGTTCGGAGTCGGCCAGGCCGAGCCAGTCCCCCAGCATGGGCCGCAATTCCCGCAGTTCAGGCAGATCCCGCAGATCCCGCAGTTCCCGCAGTCGGGCGGGGTGCGGCTGCGCGTGCCTCTGCGCGATGCGCAGCCCGACCGCCGGATCCCATCCCCGCGCCGCCAGCAACACCACGTCCGGGTCCGCTCCACCGGCCGTCGCCGGCCCCGGCGCGACGGGCGGGGTGATCCCGTGCCCGGCCATGGCCGTCGACAGCTCTTCGACCGTCCCGGAAGCGAGGCGGACGCGGCCGCTCGCCACCATGGCCAGCAGGGTCGGTGCGACCCGCGATGCCTGGTCGTCCAGGGCGAGGACCGAGCGCGCGGTCAGCGTGCGGTCGAGGGCCGCCAGCAGCAGTTCGCGGGCCCGGCCCTCCTCGCCGTGTTCCGCGGCGGCGAGGACGGTCGCCGCGTACGCGTCGCCGAGGACGGCGCGCAGCGCCTCGACGAGCGAGCACCGCAGGCCCGGATTGTCGTGACGCCCGAGCCACCGCAGGAGGGCCGGTACCGCCGTGGGCGTGCCGGCCCGGACCAGGACCTCCGCGGCGGTCTTCTTGATGTTCATGTGGGGATGGTCGAGACATGCGGCGATCGCGGTGGAGGCCCACCGGGCCCGCGCGTGGCCGAGTGCCAGCAGCGCCTGCCGGACGGTCTGCACGTCCTGGGCGGCGGTCAGCACGATCAGCGTCGCCGACAGCGCCTGGGCATCGTCCCCGGTGGCGTCACGCGCGAGCAGCGCGATGACGTGCTTGCGCACGTGCCGGTCGCGGTGCCGCAGCAGGCGGTGCGCCCGCGCGCGGGTACCCGCGTAGGGGGCTCGGAGCAGGAGTTCGAGCAGGATCGCCTGCTCGGCGCCCGACAGTCCGGGGCGGTCCAGCAGGTCCAGGGCCACGGTCGCGGCGAGTGCGTGGCCGGCCTCTCGACCGGTCTCCGCGTCGAGCAGGCAGGACGGTCTGATCCGGCCCCGCTCGTGGAGCCGGCGGCCCAGGCCCCGGAGGGCGTCCAGGACCTCCTGGGGTACCACGGGCTCTGCGGCCGGCCGGCCGCCTTCCGGTCCCGGGGAGGTTCCGCCCGGTTCCCGGGACGCGGCCAGCTCGGCCACGATGCGCAGGAGCAGGTCCGCGATGACCGGCAGCGTGCCGGGGCCGCCGTGGGTGGCCAGTCGGCACAGGGCCGCCACGGGCTCGTCCGGGTCCAGGTGGGAACTCAGGACGGCCAGTTCCCGCTCGTCCGGGCCACCGAGGTCCGCCGCGATGCGGGCCGGCAGATCGGCGGGATCGAGACGGGCGAGGAGGGCACGTCGCCGTGACGGATCGTCGGTCAGGTGCCACAGCACCTCAAGGGCGCGGCTGCGCACCGCGCGGAGATGCGGCGCGATCACACCCGCGCTCTGCGCCGCGGCGAGTCCGAGCCCCTCCCCCAGCGCCTTCGTGGTCCGGGGCCCTCCGATGGCCTCCAGAGCCTCCAGGGCCGCCGCGGGAGCGGACGGCAGGAGAGCGATCACGGCGTCTTCGGCATCCGCGTGGCGCAGTGCGCGGATCGCGTCGAGGAACGGCCCCGGCGCGGGAGCCGAGGCGAGGACCCGTGTGATCGCGTCGCCGATCGGCAGCTCCCCCGTACCCTGCCCGGCGAGGGCGACCAGCAGCGCGAGCCGCCGCGGCCAGCTCGGATCGCCGGCGTCCCCTTCGAGCAGTACGCGGAACATCGCCTGCCGGCAGGTGAACAGGATCGTGGCGACCTCGCGGGGCGGGATCGAATGGTCGGCCAGGGCCAGGCCGATGACGGCCGGGACGTGTGCTTCCTCCGGGAAGTGCCCGCGCCGGTGGAGCCCGCGCAGGCAGGCCACCGCCGGCCCGCCGAACAACAGGGGGTCCTGTGCGGCGATGGCCGTCAACGCTCCGATGTCACCTCGGTCCGCCAGGTCACCGAGCAGTTCCATCCCGCGCCGGCGGAGCCCCGCCGGCAGATCCGGATCCTCGACGACCTGCCGGAGCAGGGTGCGGTGCCCGTGTCGGGCGGCGGCCGAGACGGCCGCATCCGCCACCTCGGGACGTGTGATCACCGCATCGGCGGCGAGGAAGGGGGCCAGGCGCCCCGCCGGCAGGGGCGTCAACGCGGCCCAGGGCTCGGCGAGTTCACCCAGTGCGGCGGCGATCACGGTCGCGCTGTCGGCGCCGAGCAGGCTGATCACGCACCCGTGCACCCGTGCGGGAGCCAGCAGACCGGCGTGCAGCCCCTGGCGGGCCAGCCGCAGTGCCGCTGCCTGCAACACCGGGTCACCGCTGTCCGCCAGCTCGTTCACGAGCTGCTCGGGCCGGTGCGCGCGGGTGAGGGTCAGCTCCCGCACGGCCTGGTACAGCAGTTCGCCCCGGGGCTCCTTCCGGATCACCGTCGGCTCGTTCAGCAGCTCGGCGCGCAGCCAGGCGATCCGCACCCGTACCGGCAGCTCGGCCGTACGCCAGTCCGGCCGGCGCAGCCCGCGGCGATAAGGGCCCAGTCGTTCATGGAGCCGCGCCTGGACGAGCGCCGCCTCCGGCGCTCCCTCCACCACGGCCGGCAGCAGCCGCGCGAGCTCGGCCGTCTCCTGCTCGTCGCCCGTACGGCCCGACGCGACGCGCTCGTTCAGGAGGACCAGGCCAAGGTGGCGCAGGCGCGGGTCGTCGCGCCGGACGAGGATTTCGAAGACGGCCGGCGGGCAGTGCCGCGCGTCCAGACGGCCGGCCAGCCAGCCGACGTCGGCCCGCCGCAGGGCGTCGTGGAAGGGTTGGTCCGCCGGCGTGATCACCGTGGGATGCTAACGGGGCCGTCCCCCGGCCCACCAGCGAGATCCGCCCGGTGTCTCCCGCGCCCGTGGCCGCGCCGGCGTCCGCACGAGCCCGCCCGTACCCCGTCTTCAGGAGGCGCGACCGCCCGCGGGCGCCGGCTCGCTTCCCGCCGCGTGGCGCCATGCCGCCAGGTGTTCCCGTGCCGCCGTCTCGGCGCGTCGTACCGCCGACGCCGGCAGGGGGACGCGGCACAGGTCGTCGAGGGTCTCCAGCATGCGGCCGGCGAACCGCTGTCCGAGCGGGGTGAGCCGGCCGGAGTCCAGGATCACGGCCGTCGCCTCGCGGGCTCCGGAGCGCCAGCGGGCGAAGCGGGTGTGCGCGAGGGCCCGCAGCTGCGGATCCTGCTCCGTCTCCCCCCGCCCGCCCCAGAACCGGGCGACCGCCAGATGCGCGTACGCCCCGTGGAAGAGGCCGACCAGCGGGCGGGGGTCGGGACGCCACGGCGCGTAGTACCGCTCCTCGGGGCCCTGGCATCCCTCCTCGAACAGGTCGAAGAGGTGCAGCAGCGCCGCGAACTTGTTGTGCTGCGCCTCGTGGGCCATCGTCATCGCGAGGACGGTGCCGTCCGGCGGCAGCGACAGCGCCATGGAGCCGAAGGTCTCCGCACTGCTGCCGCTGACGATGCCCCGGGCCGGGGCGCGCAGGGGCACCAGGAGCCAGGGCCCGGCGGCCAGTTCCGCGTAGGCCTGCGGATGGTCGGCCCGCAGCAGCGCGCAGGCAGCCTGCGCCCGCGCCGCCCAGCGGTGCGCCTCTTCGGCGCCGGGGTGCACCGCGCGCGCCGCGGCCGCCGGGAAGGACGGCGGGGCGAGGACGTCGAGCGCGAGGGTGGCGCCCGTGTCGAAGGAGGCCAGCAACCGAGCCCCCCGCCAGCGGTCGCCGCTGCGGTAGGGATCGCCGGGCACCGGCACCGGGGCAAGCGGGACCGGCGCGTCCGGGATCGCGATCGAGGCCCGTCCTTCGGTCCGCACGCGCAGTTCGACGTGGTCCCCGGGACGGGCGCCGGGGAAGTGGGCCCGGCCGAGCGAGGGCAGCGACACCCAGGGGCCCGGCCCCGCCAGCGGCCATCGCACGCGGGCGGGCACCCCGGCGCGCACCGCCGACGCGGCGGCGAGCGCCGTGAGGAGGTGCACCGGGGCACCGGCTCCCCCGGGCCGCCGCGTCAGGTGGGCGAGCAGGTCGACGAGCGCGGGGCCCGCCGCCGGGTGCGTCAGGACGGCCGAAGCGGCGGCGGGGTCCGCCCGGTGGACCGTCTCCAGCAACTCCCAGGCGCCCTCCACCCCCTGGGCCGCCGCACCGCCGGCCGTCCGGGCCGCGGTCCGGATCGCGTACAGGCAGGCGAGACGCCGGCTGTGCTCGGCGCGGGCGAGCAGGCGCATCGCCTCCGCTCCGCCGCCGCCGGCGGCGATCGCGTCGAACAGTTCGCCGGGCAGACGGTGCGGCGACGGTGTCATACCGCCTCCGCCGGCGCCGGACGGACGGCGGCCAGGTCCCGCACGTCTGCGGCCAGCCGCCCTCGCACCCGCCCGATCAGCGCCGTCAGATCGGCGCAGTACACGCTCGGGTTGGCGAAGCCGGTGTCGTGGCGGTAGCGGTTCGCGTAGTGGCCGCCGCCGCACACGGTGTGCAGCGGGCAGGCGCGGCATGCGGCGCACAGCCCGTCGGCGCCCCACTGGCGGGCGGCGATCCCGGGATGGCGCAGCAGTTCGTCCAGGGAGTGGCGCCGTACGTCGAGCCCGGTGCGGGCCGCTCCCTGGTACGCGGTGCGCAGGGTGTCGTCCTGGGCGAGGGAGCCGTCCGTCTCCACCACCGCGTAGCGCACGGGGGCGAGCCCGAGGGCCTCGGTCTGCGGGGCGGCCCCGAGCAGGAGGGCCATGAGGTCGTCGAGGAGGCGGACGCCGGTCTCGCGCACCGGGGCGTCGTACCAGCGCTCGAAGACGGACCACAGCCAGTCCGCGTACGGGGTCCGGTGTCCGGCGGGATCCACACCGGGCGGCGGGGTGTGCCAATTGCCCAGCGGCAGCAGGAAGTCCACGGCGGGCGGCCGGTGGACGAGCAGTTCCTCGTAGGTCCGCACGGGGTCGTTGCGCAGGTCGATCGTGCACAGCAGCGCGGCGAACAGCGGCCGGTAGCGGTCGGTGTCGAGCAGGTGCAGCGCCGCCTGGACCCGGGCGTGGCTGCCGCGGCCGTCGGCGCCGCGGCGGTGGCGGTCGTGGGAGGCGCGCCCGCCGTCGGTGCTCACGCCGATCCGGACGCCCAGTTCGGCGCAGAGGTCGAGCCGTTCCGCGGTCAGGCGCACGCCGTTGGTCTGCAGGGCCAGGTGGAGCCGCACGCCCGCGCCGACCGTGGCGCGCAGCACCCCGACGGTGCGGGCGAGCGCCTCGTCTCCGGCGAGAAGGGGTTCACCGCCGTGCAGGACGACGCCGGCCTCCGTCAGTCCGTGCGCGGCGAGGTGCTCGGCGATCCGCTCGGCCGTCCGCGTGACGGTGGCCGGCGCCATGGTGCGCGGCTGCTCACGCCAACTCTGGTCCTGGGAGCGGTACATGTAGCAGTAGTCGCAGGCCAGGTCGCAGCGGCTGTGCACCTTGAGGACGAAGGAGTGGAACGGGTACGGAACCCAGCCGGCCGCCTCACGCGTCAGCACGTCGGCGGCGCCCGGCCAGGGCGGCCGGCCCGGGCGCAGTGACGGTCGACTCATCCGCTCCCCCCCGAAAGCGTGCGCCGATCGGTCGCGCATCGGTCCGTGCGCACTCCGTTCGTCCAGTATTCGGTTGCGGTGCGCCGACCGTCAACATCACGAACGAGCCAACGGGGTGCACGGGGGGCGGAGTTGGCGCAGTTCCGGCGCGTTCGGCGGTTGCCGCGGGGGCGAGTGGCGGCGCTACCCTGGGAAGGACACCGGTTCGCCGGTCCGCAGCGACCTCCGGGAGTGGACATCGTGACCGATGACGCCGAGGGCGCCGCCCCGGCCCCCGCAGGACCCGATGCGGAGTCCGTCGTCCTGGACATCGCCGGGCTCTCGCCCGAGGAAGTCGCCGCCCTCCCCGACTCGGTGCTGGGCGCCCTCCTGCGCCGGGTGCACGACACGGCCGGCGATCCCTTCGTCACCGGGTTCTCGGAGAGCCTGTGACCGGTCGCGGCCCGGTGCGGCAGACCGCGTGCCGGAGCCTGCGGATCCTCCTGACGCCACGGGCGTCCGGCGGGGAACACGGGGGTACGGCCCCTATACTTGCACCCCTGCATGCCCGTTATGTCCATCGTCATTCGCTGTCACCTCGCCGAGTGGAGAGGTCATGCCAGACGCCAACCCCCAGCGCCACGCGGGTTCGTTCGCCGTCTTCTACACCACGTCCGAGAACCTCGGGCTGAGCACCACCCTGCGCAACGCGGCGGACATCCTCGCCGAGGGCAATCGCAGCGTGCTGCTCGTGGACGGCCGTCCCGGTGCCCCGGGGGACGGGGCCGCGGTGCCCGAGCCGGAGGCAGGGCAGGTCGCCGCGGTGGGGCGGGCGGCCCCACGCGAACTCACCGCCCTCTTCGACGACCCGGTCGCGACGCGCTACGACCACGTCCTGATCGAGGCGCCCGTCCCGGCGGCCCCGGGCGACGAGGCACCCGGCAGGCTGGTGGAGTTCGCCGACGCGCTCGTCATGTGCTTCGCCCTCACGGCCTGGTCCATCGACGGCGCCGCCGCCCTCACCGAGGAGCTCGTCGGTCGCCGCGCCGACCGGCCCGTACGGCTGCTCACCCTCGGGCTCAAGAGCGACATCGGCGTGCACGACCGGCTGCGGGAAGGGCGCGAGCGGGTGCGCCGCAAGTTCTCGGCGCTCGCCCAGGCCCGCGGCGCGGGCGAGTACCCCTTCCTGGAGATCCCGTACAACCCCCTCTACCTGGACAGCCGCAGCCTCGCCGTCGAGACCGAGGACGCGGGCAGTGTCGGGGGCCTGCGCCCGTCCTACGCGCAGCTCGCCGACTGGCTCCGCGCCCGCCGCGAGGCCCGGCTCACCGACGCCACCGTCGTCCACTCCGGGCGGCACGTCGCCTGGGCGGCCTGGCTGCGGGACCGGCTCGGCGAACGCGGCGTCCGCACCGAACTGCGCAGGATCGACACCTACACGGGGGAGCGCCCCGAGACCGGCACGGCCCTGCTCTTCCTGTCTCCGGGCGACGCCGACGACGCCCTCCTCACCCAGATCGGCGCGCTCTCCCACACCGACGTGCGCATCGTCCTGGTCGACGAGCCCTTCCCGAACGCCGAGGCCGCGCACCACGAGCGCATCGACCTGCGCGAGACCACCGAGGACGAGGCGCTGCGGATCCTCTACTCCGGCCTCGGTCTGGGCCCCGGGCAGCCGCGCGAGGGCACCGCCGGCGCCCGCTTCCCGCGGCTGCCCGAGATCACCAACGTCGCCGCGCGCAGGGGCGGCTTCACCGACCGCGACGACCTGCTCACCTCCCTCGACGAGGAGCTGCGGGAGGCCGGCCGGGACGGCGCGGCCCTGGTGCTGCACGGCCCCAGCGGCTGGGGCAAGAGCGAGGCCGCCCGCGAGCTGTGCCACCGCCACGGTCCCGGGTACGACGTGGTGTGGTGGGTGCGCTCCTGGGACCCGCAGCGCCTGCGCAGGAGCCTGGTCCGGCTCGCGGGACGCCTCGGTACGGCCGAGGACCGGCTCGCGGCCGTGGCCGCCGAAGGAGACATCTCCCCGCTCCTCGACCGCCTCTCGCGCCCCGACACCGAGAACAGCTGGCTGATCGTCTACGACGGGGCGACGGACCCCGCCGAACTGAACGGGTTGCTCCCGATCCCGCACGAGCGGGGCCACGTGCTGATCACCAGTCGCGTCTCCCCGGCGCGGGAGAACCCCCGGGACACGCGCCCGCCGTTCCTGACGTCCTGCGCCATGCGGGCCATGACCCGGGCGGAGAGCGGCGACCTGCTGAGCGAACGGCTGCCGGAGCTCACCGCAGACCAGGCCCAACAGGTCGCCGGCGTCGTCGACTTCGTCCCGCTCCCCCTGCAACTGGCCGCCCGCTGCCTCGCCGAACGCGCCGCCGCCCACGGCCGCGAGGACCACATGGCGCCGGAGGCGGCCGCCCGCGCGGCCGTCGCGGACCTCCTCGCCGAGTACCGGGCCGGCAAGACCGAACTCCTCGGCGAGAGCGCGACCGGGGCGGTGTCCTCCCTCGCCGTCATGGTGCACGTCGCCCGGCGGTTCGCCCGGTTCACGCCCGGCGCCGCCGCCTGGCGCACCGAACGTCCCGCCGACGACGCACTGGACTGGCTGCTCCAGGCCGCCTCCCTGCTCACCGGGCGCGGGATGGGCCTGGAGCTGCTCCGCTCGCGCCGCATCCTGTCCGAGCTGGCCCGCGACGACTCCTCCGGACCGGTTGCCCCCGAGGGCGACGGCGGCGTCCGTCACCCCGACCAGGTCCAGCTGCCCGACGAGCACATGGTGAGCGTGGCCCTCTGGGCGCTCGCCCAGGTCGGCCTGCTCAACGTCGAGTTCGACCGCAAGGACCAGCCCCTGACGCAGCACCACGCGCTGCGCGACCTGATCCGCGACGGCATGGAGGCCGGGACCCGGGAGCGCATCGAGTCCGTCCTGCGCGGCGTACTGGCCGAGTACGTGCGCCGGGACGAGGACCTGCCCCCCGACTGGGCGCGCGAGGTGTACTCGCTCAGGCTGTGGGAGGACGACCGGCCCCGCGTACGCCGCTCGCTGCTCCGCCACCTCCAGGCGCTCGGTGCCCGCGCCGAGAGCACCGACCTCAGCCGCCTCCTCGACATCGCCGACCGGGCCCGCGACGCGTGGTGGGTCGACGGCGACGAGCCGACGCCCGAGTACCTGCGCCTGCTCAACCTCACCGCCCGGGCCCACCGCCTCGCCGGTTCGTACGACAAGTCCCGCGTGCTCTCCCGGGAGGCCCTGCGCGGCCACCGCAGGCTCCTCGGCCTCGTCCACCCCCGCACCCTGCTCTCGGCCGACTCGCACGCCGCGACCCTGCGGGCCCTCGGCCGCTTCCAGGACGCCCTGACGGAACTCAGACCCTCCGTGGAGGGCCTCACCCTGCTGCTCGGGCGCCAGCACCCCGCCACCCTCCAGGTCGAGCACAACCTGGCCCTCAACGAGGCGCTCACCGGGCGCGTGGCCGCCGCCCTCGGCCGGGTCCAGGAGCGCTTCCGCCAGCAGCAGGCCGTCAAGGGCAAGGGCGACCCGGCCGCCTGGGCCGAGGCCGACCTGCTCGCCTACCTGTACCGGGCCATGGGGCGTGACGGCGAGGCCCGGGACCTGCTGCGGCAGCGGCTGCGCCGGCACGGCGACGTCTGGGACGGGGCGCGGCTGAGGACGGAGGTCGGCCTCGCCGTCAGCGAACGCCGCCTCGCCGACGGCTTCCCCGCGGCCAAGGACCCGCGCTACGGGTACGAGATGGCCCACGAGCGCGACCTGCGCGCCTTGAAGCTGTACGTCAGCCGCTTCGGCGCCGACCGGATCGACACCCTGCGCTGCCAGTTCAGCTACGCGGCGGACCTGCACGCCCTCGGCAAGACCGACGAGGCGGAGCTCCAGGCGCGGCTGTGCGGCACCTCGCTGGCCGAACGGTTCGGCGTGACGCACCCGTACACGGCGCTCAGCGACGTCCGCCACGGCGTCTACCTGCGGGCGACGGGCGACCTGACGTCCGCGGAGGCGACCGGCCGGCACGCCCTCACCCGGCTCACCTTCAAGCTCGGCCAGGCGCACCCGTGGGTCGCCGCCGCAGAGAACTCCCTCGCCGCCACCCTCGCCGCCGCGGGCCATGCGCAAGAGGCCGCCGAACTCGCCGACAGCGCCCTGACCCGTCTGCGTGACCTGGGCGTCGCCCACCGCCCCGACGGCCGGCGCGTGAAGGCCCACCACGCCCGCCTGACCGCGTCGGGCGACCCGCGTCCGGTCCCGCAGTCGGGCTTCGACATCGATCTGGAGCTGCCGGGACTGTAGGACTTCGACGGGACCTGTAGCAACCTGTAGGAACAGCAGGACCCGAGGACCCCGGTCATCCACCGAAAGGCGACGTGCACGTGGCAGCCCCCGCACCGCATGGCACCCAGACGCTGACGGAGCACCACTGGGCTCCCGAACGACACGGCCGGATAACCTCGTTGTGCGACGAGGCCGTCTCCTCGACCCCGGGGATCAGGTCGCTGTCCCACTTCGGCAACGGGATCCTCGACTTCGTCATCTGCCGCACCGACCGGCGCCCCCTCGGCGCCCTGATCGGCGACCTCGGCGACGAAGGGGACGAGGAGTCGCTGCCCGGAAGCCGCCTGCTGCTCTCCGCCCAGGACGTCGGCGTGCTCCTGCAGCCGCTCGGCACCGGAGAGCTGATGCGCACCGTCGTGGCCAACAGGGAGGGGTGCCTGTGGGGCGGGCGCGTCAAGCCCGGCGAGTACCTGGTCGCCGTCACCGACACGGCCGATGACGCCGAGGCCGTGGACACGTCCATGAACGCGCTGGTCACCCGGATCCGTACGGAGGTGCACCGGCTGTCCGACGAGCTGCCCGGCGGAGACCCGGCGGCCAGGCCCGGCCGCCTCTCCCCCGTCGACGGCGCACGCACCGCGCTGCGCGTCGACTTCGGTACGGCCGCCACGCCCGAGCCCGCCTACGAGGAGCGGCTGCGCGCCCTGTGGCTGGGCCATGTGAACACCGTCGACCTGCAGTACGCCGCCTACTACCGCGACTGGACCCTGGTGTGCGCGGGCGACGTCTTCGAATCGGACGACCTCGGACCGAAGTTCCTGAGCGTCAGCGTCCGCACGCGGCGCACCGCCTACCGCGAGCTCTCCAGGAGCCTGCGCGGCCACCTGATACGCCTCGCCGACGCGCTGAGCCTCGTCGCCCCGGCCCAGGCGGGCCGGGCGGCCGTGGAGCGGCTGGTCCTGGACGTGCAGGAGGGCGCGATCTACCTCGTCTGGACCTCGTCCCGCGAGTTCCTCGTCGGTGTCACCCTCGACCAGACCCAGGTGGCGAACGCCGACGCGCAGCTGCAGCGGCTCGCGGGAGCGGTACGGGCACTCACGGCGCCGCCGCGCTGAGCGTGCCCCACACCTCCTCCGCGAGCACCTCGACGGTACGGGCGGCCGTCAGCGGGTGAGGGGGGCCGGGGTTGCCCAGCAGGTGCACCGGAAGGATTTCGACCGCGCTCTCGTACTCCCGGCAGATCCTGCGCAGTTCGCCCCACTGGCGCTCGGTCGGCGCACCGGGCACGGCGGCGCGGTGCCAGGCGGCCACCGAGCCGCGGAAGTTCTCGGTGAGCGCGCGGACCAAAGTGGCGCAGCCGAGCACGCCGAGCTCCGCCGAGGTCGCCGTGGCACGGCGTTTCACGGCCGTGCCGGCGACGCGCCGGGTGACCGTGTCGAGCACCGCGAACGCCTCCTGGAACCGGCGCCGTACCGGTCCCGGCAGATCGAGGGCGGCCGGCTCCCCCGGCCCGGACCCGGGCGAGCTCTCCACGAGCACCGACGCCGGTGCCCCCGGCGCCGAGGTGCGCCGCCGCCCGTCGGCGGTGGCCGCCGCGGCCCGCGCCCGGGGCTCGGGCACCCAGGAGGCCATCGTCCGGCGCAGTTCGGCGAGTTCGGCGGTCTGCTGCTCCAGGTCTCGGCGCATCCGTTCGCCGAGCTGGACCAGGCCCTCCTCGCGGCGCCCCTCCGCGAGCCGCCCGTCCAGCTTCCGCAGCGCCTTGTCCGCCCTCTCAGCGAAGCCGCCCTGCCGGTACACCAGCGGCCGGGAACCGATCGAGCGCCCGAGACGGTCCTGCATGGCCTGCGAGACGTGGCCGTTGACCACGAGCAGCACCTCGCACCGCCCCGGACGCACCGCACTGCGCAGGCCGTGCACCTGGGCGGCGATGCGTTCGGCGTCGTCGGCGACGAGGACGGAGCGGGTGAGGATCACCGCGAGGTAGGCGTTCGGCGCGGGAGAGAGCCAGTGCAGCACCTCCTCGCGGCCTCCCGGCGGGGCCGACAGCCGGGCCGGGACCGGATCGCGCGAGGCGATCCGCCACTGGCCGATGTCCAGGGCCTTGCGCACGTCCGTCTCGACCTGCCGCCGGGCGACCCCCTCGTGCAGATCGCGCACCGCCCGCAGCACCCTGGTGGCCGGCACGTCCCGTACCGCACCGTCGCCGCCGTCACGCCGGTCCTTGTCCTCGACGAGCTGCCAGGCCTGGCGGCAGGTCTTGAGGACCTCGCGGGGCACCCCGTCCGTCAGCTCGTGCAGCAGCCGCAGGGCCTCCGCGTCGAACGGGCCGGCCGACCCGTCGGGCGCCACCGCGCGCGGCGCGCCGCTCCCGCCCTGGCCGGCGTGGACGTATGCGGCGACCAGCTCGGCGGTGAGCCGTTCGTCGAATCCGCTCGGCCACAGCTGCACCAGCCGCTCGTGCACGCTCTGCCGGAGCTCCGCCAGCCCGCCGGGAGAGACGCAGAACACCAGCAGGCCGCCGCGGCTCGCGTAGATGTTGACGAGCCGTTCGAAGGCGTCCATGAACGTGCGCCGGTGCTCGTCGCGCCATTCGAGCACCTTCTCCAGCGAGTCGATCAGGAGCGCGTACGGCTTGCCGACCCGGCCGTGCAGGACCGCCTGCACGGCCAGCGTATCGAACACCCGGTCGATGCCCGCGGCGTCCTCGTGCCCGCCCTGCCCCGCCGCGGGCCCGATGGCCTCGGTGATGCCCCGCTCCCGCAGCGGCTCGGCGGGCTCGCCGCCGTTCAGCCAGTCCCACACCATCCGGTTGAACGACGGATCCTGGAGCAGGGCCAGTGCGGTGGCGAAGCGGCGGTGCTCGGTGACCTCGCCCAGCGTGCGGCGCAGATCCGCGTGGATCACCTCGGGGTCGTAGCGCAGCGCCGACACCACCTTGTCCGGGTCGAGGCTGCCGCCCCGCAGCCCCGCCGCGATCTCGCCGAGGGAGCCCAGCCGCGGATCGCTGCCCTGTGTGTCGACGCGGTTGGCCGTCGCGTACGCGTAGTAGTTGCGGACCAGTTCCTCGAAGGCGCGCTTTCCCTGGGGCGTGTCACCGGGGCCGCGCAACCGGTCCCGGTACATCCGCCCCATGTCCTGCACCGGCTCGTCCATGATCCACATGGCCAGGGGGTCCGACAGCCGGCTCAGATCGGCGTACACCTTGCGCAGTGCATGGCTCTTGCCCAGCCCGAACTCGCCCACGAGGGCGATCACCCTGCCGCGCCGGCCCCCGGTCGGCCGGCTGGCGAGGTAGTCGTCGACCAGCCCGGTGAGCTCGACGGTGGTCGGCGTCCCGATCGTCGCGTTGCCGGAGTCCGCCGCCTCGACCGGCACCTTCCCGAGGTCGGCCGATGGGCCGAGGCGCACGACCGGACTCAGGGGGAAGGGGTTGCTGTGCCAGATGTCTCCACTGTCTGGGGCCACGGCGGGCACTCCTCGTGTTTCCGGTGACGGCGATCCGAAGCGGCGGGCGGGTGGGGAGGCGGGAGCGGGGGCGGAGTCAGGGGCTCGCCGGCGGGGCGCAGCCGGCGGGCGGGAGGTCGGCGGGCGGGGAGTGCTCGGCCGGGGAGTCGGCGGCGAGCGCACCGAGCAGGTTCTCCCTGGCCTCGCGTCTGAGCCGCTCCGCGTGGCGGCTCAGCTCGTGCGCCGTGATCCGGACCGGTTCGCCCGCGCGTATCCGGTCCTCGGCCGCGGCGTGGTAGACCATCCGCAACTCCCGCACGTCCGCGGGTTCCCAGCCGGTCAGGAGCGCCGCGTCCGGGTCGGGGTGGCCCGAACGGGCCGCCTGGCTGAACGCCACCCGGTCCTCCCCCTTCAGGTGGCCGAGCTCCAGGTGCGTGACCGCGGGATGTCTGAGCACCTCCTTGACCACCTCCCTGGCCCGGTCGGTCGCTCCGTGGCTGATCTCGACGAACAGGACGATCCGGCTCCGCGCATGCTTCAGACAGGTCAGGAGGAACTCGCTGCGCACGCCCGCGTCCTTCCAGGCGATGTGCGGCACGATGACGAAGAGCAGCGCGTCCTGCTGCTCCAGGAGCTCGCTCATCGCTTCGAAGGCCTCGCTCGGGGACCATTTGGAGATGCCCGTGTCGACATGGGTGAGCTTCGTGCGCAGTTCGCCGACGACCTGCTTCACGATGCCGGTGTTGATGGCCGGAACGGTGGCGAACCGGCCGTTGTCGTCGAGGCTGATGACGTCGCCGATGTTGTCGTAGCCGGCGGTCATCGCCACGACCTGCTTCAGCGGCGGATCCGGATCCATCCGTTCGATGTGCTCCTGCGCCTCGTGGACGCACCGGTGGATGAGGGTGGTCTTGCCCATGCCGATCGGGCCCGTCACCACCACCAGGGAACCGTAGTCCACCCCGCCGTCGACCACGTCCGGGAGCCTCTCCAGCCACTTCCGGAAGGTGTCCACCTGCGCCTTGGCGTGATCGACGTCCACCCACTGCTCGCTGTGGCTCGTCTCGCTCCAGGGCACCAGCGGGTAGTCGACCCGGGGCGGGGACGCGGCGTTGCGCAGGGCCTGCCTCTTCGTCGGTACGCGCACGCTGTACGGGTTGTGCTGCGCAGGCACCGTCATGCGGACGCTCCCGGGGTCGTGCGAGCCCGCCGCTCGCGTGCGGTGCGCCATCTCCAGTAGAGCGTGCGCCCGTTGAGGTCCGAAACGGCGCTCAGCATACGGTCCACGGTCTGCCGCACCTCCTGCGCCCGCCGGGCGCGCGCGTGGGTTCCGAGCAGCCGGCCGTCGCTGGACTCGGGCAGTGGCCGGGCCAGCGGCAGTTCATCCGCCAGCCGATGGGCCCGCGCCCGCCGCGCGCCGGGCGCGGCCACCTGGGCCAGGGCCGCGCCCAGTGCCTCGCGCGCGGTCAGCACCGCCGCGTGGTCCGTCGCCGGATCGTCCTCGTAGTTCCTGAGGTACTCCCGCGCAGCCGCCCGGAAGGAGGTCCTTGCGCTCTCCAACTGCTGTTTCAGCAGCCGCCGCTCGGTGGAGACGCGCTCCCACGACTGCCCCCCGAGGGTGAGCAGGGCGCCCACCGCGAGGAGGGGGAGCGAGGTCAGGAAGGTCCCGAACCAGCCGCCCTCCTCCTTCTTCTCCTCTGCCGCGGGCCCCGGGCCGTCGGACGCCGCTCCCATCAGCGCCGAACAGGCCCGGGCGAAGTCGTCCTGACGGCGCACGGACCACGCCTGCGGCGTCATGCGCCCGACGGAGGCCGTGGGCAGCACGGAGTCCGTGACCATGACGGAAACCGGGGTCGGCGCCGCGGGCCGCAGGAGGCCCAGACGTGCGGCGGCCGCGAAGAGCTCCGCCCGGTGCGGGGCGTCGAGGCAGTAGACGAGCTGTACGTCGCGCTCCCTGGATCCGGCGGGCGCGGCGAAGGCCGGGGCTGCCGCCAGCACCACGAGGACCGCGGCGGCGGTCCCGAGCCCCTTCCGGACGTGACGCGTTCTCCGCCTCATGCGCACCTTCCCCCTCCGGCCACCGCCCGCGCCGGTTCCTCGACTCGTTCCCCCGGGGCCCCGCAGGGCCGCCGCCACCGCCCTGGCGGCCGTCAGGCGGGTGACCGTCCCTTGGCCAGCGGCTTCTGCGCCGCCCCCTCGGGGGGACGCTCCGCACCCGCGCCGCGTTCCGGGCCGCCCTGTCGCCGCCACGGCCACGGCGGACGGGCGAGCAGCACCTGCGAGGTGCCGTGGAGCAGGTTGACGACCAGTACGGCGGGGCCGACGACCGAGACCGTTCCGGGGAAGTCGCTTTCCAGTGCGAGGGCGATGAGGACGGCCGTGATGCCGTTCTGCTGCCCCAGTCCGAGCCCGATCCGGTCCCGCCGCTCCAGTCCCCGTACGAACAGGGGCATGACGCCCAGGGCGACCACGGCTTGCGCGCCGAACGCGGCCACGCCGAGGACCAGTCCGGGCAGGAGCGCCACGCCCTGGGCCAGGAACAGACCGAGCGCCAGGAACGCGGCCGGATAGGCCACGGAGACGGCCCGGTCGACGACCTTGTCGAACGCGCCCGTACGGACGGCCAGACCGGCCAGCGCCACCGCGAGCATCAGCATGCCGGACGCGGCGACCGCGAGCATCGCCACCACCAGCGCTCCCGTCAGGACCGCCCCGACGCGCCGGCCGGCCGGCGTGCCCGCGAGCGCCGTGGCCGCCGCCCTCGAACCCGCGAGCGCCCGCAGCGCCCTGCGGCCGGCCCACCACAGCAGCAGCACCGCGGCGAGCAGCGCTGCGTTGAGACCCAGGCCCCTCGCATAGCCGCCGGTCCCGCCGCCCGCGACGGCCGGTGCGCCCTCGTGGCCCGCGGCGGTGTAGGCGTAGGCCGCGACGTACAGCGTCAGCAGCACCGTCATCGGATCGTCGAACGAGGCCCACGCCGAGAGCAGCGACCGGGCGCGCGGCGACATGCGGTCGCCCTTGCCGAGCGCCGCGACGGACAGCGGATCGATCTGGGCCACCGCGATGCCGAGCACCAGGTACTCGGGCCGGTCGAACGTCAGCACCATCACGCCCGCGATCAGGGACGCCTTCAGGACGACGCCCAGCGTCACGGCCGCCACCACGGCGGACAGGTCCGAACGCAGGGCACCGAGGTCGATCGAGTACGTGGATCCGTACAGGCCGACGGCGAGCAGGAGCCCCGTGCCGTAGAGGTAGCCTCCGCTGCCGACCAGCTCCGCCGGCTGCGTGAACAGCCCGACCGTCACGCCGACCAGCAGCGCTCCGAGCACCCCGATCACGACCGCCGGGATCGATTCCGGCAGTCGCCAGGACCGGACACGTCCGCCTCTCGTCACAGCCTCTCCCCCTCCCGGCCCGCGAACGTCGCCCTGCACCCCCATGCGTCGGCGCCGCGGAGCCAGGTAAATCGTAGGGGGCGCGGGCGCCGAATCGATAGCCGGACTCCCTTCTCCTGTACGGGAGTTGACTCTTCGACCCGAATGGACGACACAGGATGACGCGCCTCGACCGCTTCTGTGCGGTCGTGCCAAGAAGATGCCCGGTCCGGACTGCCGCCGAACACCGGCTACGGGGACCGGCCGCCGAGAGCGTCCACTTTCGCGTCAAGGGCGGCCAGGGCGGCTTTGAGGGCCGCGATGTCGGACTTGTCTGCCGACTGGTTGGGTTCCGCCAGTTGGACCACGAGGGCTCCGCCCGGCTCCAGGGTGACCTCCGTGGTTTCCGTGACGTCGTCGCCGCCCTGGTGGCGGACCGCCGCGTCCAGATCGGCGCGGCGCAGGCCGTTGTGGCGGATCACCGAGGTGAGCCAGTGTCCGTCACGGGCCAGGGTGGTGGGGGTGCCCTCCAGAAGGCGGCCCAGCCATTCGTGCCGGGCTGCCGCCCGGACCACCACGGCGTTCACCCCGAGCAGGACGGCGGCGCCGAAGGCCCCGCCGAGGACCGAGTCGTCCGGGCCGATCACGGCGTTCTGCACGACGTTGGCGAGCAGCAGCATGACCACCAGGTCGAAGCTGCTGAGCTGTGCGAGCTGGCGCTTGCCGACGACCCGCAGCAGCAGCAGGATCAGTACGTAGACCCCGATGGTGCGCAGCGCCTTCTCCAGGTACGGGATGTCGCCGTGCAGGAAGGGCGTGAGGGCGTCGTGGGCGGCATGCACCCCGTCCACGCTGGCACATCCGGCACGGCCGGCGTCAGCGACCCGCCGCAGTGCGGCCCGGTCTCCGCCGGTTCGCACATGCGCGGCCGCCCGCCCCGCGCAGGGCGGGCGGCCGCGTGCGTCACGGCTTCGGCAGGGTGCAGCCGGCGCCGTTCAGGTCGATCTTGTTGCCCGCCCCGACGCACGGGACGATGATGTACGTCTCCTGTGCGTAGTTGATGCCCTGGCGGACGGTGACCTTGCCGGTCTCGTCCACCTCGCACGGGTTGTTCTCCGTGCAGCGCTGCCCGTCCTCGTTGCCCGTGTTGTTGACCGCGACGACCTTGCCCGTCGCCGTGTCGATCACCGGGGAGCCCGAGGTGCCGCCGATGGTGTTGCAGGACGAGGTGTAGCGGACCGAGTCCTTCCAGGTCCACTCGCCCTCCTTGAGGCGGTACGCGAACCCGTCCACGTTGCAGCTGTAGATCCGCTTCCAGTAACCCGAGACGACCTTGATCGCCGTGCCCTGGACCGGGCGGGCGTCGTTCAGGGTGAGCGCGGCGATGCCGTACTGGCTCTGGATCTGCGCGTACGTCTTGGTCAGCTGGTAGACCGAGATGTCCGTGTCGGTCATCGTCGCGTACGCGATCTTGCTCGCCCGCAGCGTCGCCACCCGCGATCCCGACGCATTGAGCAGCGAGAACGAGCGGCTGGACGACTGGTCCTTGACGACCTCCCCCGGCCCCGGGAAGCCGCTCTCGATGCAGTGCCCGTTGGACAGGACGAGTGCGGGGTCGTTCGGCTGGGAGCCGGGGACGCGGACGACGGAGCCGGAGCAGTTGCTGAGCGCGACCGTCCCCGCGTAGTTCACGGTGACGGCGGCCGCCTTGTCCCGGGGTGTTGACGCCACGGCCGGTGCTGCCGCCGCTCCTATCAGGAGCAGCGAGAGCACGGCGCCGACGAGAGGCTTGCGCATGTGGGGGTTCCCCTCTGATGACGATGCAACCGAAGATCCTTCGGTTGTCATGTGCATTGTTGGGACACCCGAATCAACTGGCAAGGACGTGGCCAGAGTTGGCGGGTTTCAGGTTCCGGCGCCGCCGGTCAGCGCAGCAGGCGGTCCCTGAGCCGGGCCGCCGTCTCCGGCGTGATCCCGACGCGCGCGGCGAGGTACTCGGCCGGGGAGCCGTAGCGCGTGGCCAGGTCGGCCAGGACGAGCGAGAGGATCTCCGCCGGGGCGCGCCCGTACGAGGGCCAGCGCATGGCGCGGCCCGGATGGGCCGCGTGCCAGTCGGCCGTGAGGCGGGCGGTGGCCAGCTCGGTCAGCGCGAAATCGGCCAGGATCTCCTCCTCGGACACGTCGAGGAGGGTCAGTACGAACGCGGCGATCAGACCCGTGCGGTCCTTGCCGGAGGTGCAGTGGAAGACCGTCGGACCGGGGCCGGCCGCGATGAGCTCGATGGCCCGGCGGATCTCGTCGACGCCGTCCTCGGTCACCTCGGCGAACCGGTCGGCGAGGTACCGCCAGGGGTCGACGCCGGGGTCGATCGCCGCCTGGTCGTAGGGACGGTGCTCGATGCTGAGGTTGGCGTACGCGAACCGCTCCGGCTCGGGGATGCGGCCCTTGGCCTCGATCTCCCAGGGGTAGCGCAGGTCGATGACCGTGCGTATGCCGAGGCCGAGGAAGCGGTCCCAGTCGGCCCCGGCCCCGGCCCCGGCCCCGGCCCCGGCGAGTTTGCCCAGGGAATCGGACCGGTAGAGCGTGCCCCAGGCCACCGTACGGCCGTCGGCCGAGCGGTAGCCGCCCAGGTCGCGGAAGTTGTGCAGGCGCTCGAAGTCGATGTGGCGGCGGTGCGGGGACGTGCGCGGGCCGGTGCTCTGATCGGACAACTGGGGCTCCTCCGTGTGCGGTCGAGCCCCAGGATGCCTGACCGTCCCTCAGCGCTTGCGCGCGAGCGTGAGCCCGTCCGCGATCGGGAGCATCACCGACTCCACGCGCTCGTCGCCGCGCACGTACGCGTTGAACTCCCTGATGGCCAGGGCGTTCCCCTCGGCGCCGGCGTCCACCGCCTCGCCCCCGTACAGGACGTTGTCGGCGAGGATCACCCCGCCGGGACGCAGGCGCGGCACGAGCTCGTCCCAGTACGCGCGGTAGCCCGGCTTGTCGGCGTCCAGGAACACCAGGTCGATCACCGGCTCCTGCGGGAGCGCGCGGAGCGTCGCGAGCGCCGGGGCGACCACCAGCTCGATCCGGTCGCCGACCCCGGCCGCCTTCCAGGCCTCCTGGGCGATCGACGTCCACTCTTCGGAGACGTCGCAGGTCAGGACCCGCCCGCCGGGGACCAGGCCCTCCGCCAGGGCCAGCGTCGAATAACCGGTGAACGTGCCGACCTCGACGATCCGCCGGGCACCGAGCATCTTGCCCAGCAGGGTCAGGAACACCCCCTGCTCGTGCGGGACCTGCATCTGCGCCTCGCGGCCGAGCTCACGGGTCCGCCCGATCAGCTCCTCGTGGACGCGGCCGCGCGGCTCGGCCTGCGCGACCAGGTACGCGTACACCTCGGGGGTGAGGTGCACCGTCTTCACTTCGTCGACGTCCCTGTCCATGTCGTACGTCCCTTCGCGAGTCGCCGTGTACGCCTTCGGGACTGCCCAACGACACCGTCCCCGACCGGCAACGGCTCGGCCGACCGGCCGTCGGACCGGCCGTCGGACCGGCCGTCAGGCCACCGGCTGGAGGGCCGCGTACTCCAGCGGGGCGGACGGGTCGACCGTGAGGGTGAGCGGGGCCGGGGGTGCGTCCGCGCGGACGAGGAGGTCGCCGATCGCCGCGATCATCGCGCCGTTGTCCGTGCACAAGGTCATCGGCGGCACCCGCAGCTCGATCCCCGCCGAGGCGCAGCGCCGCTCCGCCAGGGCCCGCACGCGCGAGTTGGCCGCCACCCCGCCGACCACCACCAGCGTCCTCACGCCGTACTCCCGGCAGGCGGCGACCGCCTTGCGGGTCAGCACGTCGGCCACCGCCTCCTGCAGCGAGGCCGCCCCGTCGGCGACCGGCAGCCGCTCCCCGCGCTGCCGGTGGCCCTCGGCCCAGCGGGCGGCGGCCGTCTTCAGCCCCGAGAAGGAGAAGGAGTACGCGTACGGGTCCTGCCCGCGCGGCCCGCCGGTCAGCGGACGCGGGAACGGGACCGCCCCCGGGTCGCCGCCCCGCGCCGCGCGGTCGATGGCCGGCCCGCCCGGGTACGGCAGTCCGAACACCCGGGCCACCTTGTCGAAGCACTCCCCCGCCGCATCGTCCAGGGTGTCCCCGAGGTGCAGGATCGGCTCGCGCACGAGGTCCCGCACGAGCAGCAGCGAGGTGTGGCCGCCGGAGACGATCAGCACCACGCAGGGCTCGGGCAGCGGCCCGTGCTCCAGGGTGTCGGCGGCCACGTGCCCGGCCAGGTGGTGGACCCCGTACAGCGGTACGCCCAGCCCGTACGCGAGGGTCTTGGCCCCGGCCAGTCCGACCTGGAGCGCGCCGGAAAGGCCGGGGCCGGTGGTGACGGCCACCGCGTCGAGCTGGTCGGCCCGCAGTCCGGCCCGCTCCAGGGCCTGGCGGACCACCGGGTTGAAGGCGTGCAGGTGGGCGCGGGCCGCGATCTCGGGGACGACCCCGCCGAAGCGGGCGTGCTCGTCCATGCTCGACGCGACGACGTGCGCGAGGAGCCGGCCGCCCCGCACGATGCCGGCGCCCGTCTCGTCGCAGGAGGACTCGATGCCGAGCACCACCGGATAAGCAGCCATCAGACCCGCACCCGTACCCTTATTGCGAATAGTTCGCAATAAGGGTACTAGCCGCGCGGGACCACCGTGGCCAGCACCGAAGGCAGCGGGTACCAGTCCGCCGAGGCGATGGACGCGTGGTGGGCGGCCATCAGGGCGACCCGTTCCCGCGCCTGGGCCTCGGTCGGGTGCACCCCGTCGATGGCGGGCGCCACGCCCTGGGCGTCGGTGGCGATCAGCAGGTAGTGGTTGCGGTCGTACCAGGCGGTGTCGATCGAGCCGCCCGCGTACGCGCTCGCGTCCCCGTCGAAGACAACGAACCAGGGGCGGAGCGTCGCGTCCGCGTACCGCGCGCGCGGGTCGCCGGCCTCGGCCCGGTGCACCGCGGGGAAGGCGGCGGCCTGGTCGAGCCGGCCCGCGGCCGCGAGGGAGCGCAGGTGCTGCGCGTACTCCCGGTCGGTCCACAGCGTGTCGTTCGCGTTGCCCTCCTCCAGCGTGCCGGGGATCAGCTCCACCAGGAACTTCCCGGCCATCGCGGCGCGGCTCGGCCAGGCGCCGGCCCGGGCGGCGGTGTCCAGGTCGACGTGGCCGGCGGCGAGCCGGCCGGGGCCGTACACGGCGTCGCCGAGCTTCGAGTTCAGCAGCGCGTCGAGCTCGGCCGGGCCGCGGCCCAGGTTGGCGGCGAACCCGTCCTTGAGTTCCAGCTTGAGGACGACCGGGCGGTGCCCGGGGTGGGCGTCGTGCCAGCTGCGGATGTCGGAAAGACAGCCCGCGAGGTTCTGGTTGCGGGCCTTGGTGCGCAGCTGGGCGGGGCTGGTGGCGTTCTCGCAGTTGTTGTCGTTGCCGAAGGGGTTGTCGTGGGAGACGCGCCAGGAGCTGCCGAAGAAGTTGGTCCACACGTCGAGTTCCAGCATCGCGGCGCCCGAGTCGAGGGCGTCCGCGAAGTACGGGTACTTCGCCTTCTCGTACGCGTTGTGCACGCCGACGCCCGTCGATCCCGCGTACGGGAGGTCGGCGGCGGCTCCTGCCGCCTTGGCCCCGGCCGCCCCCGCCGGGGCCGTACCGAGGACGAGGGCCAGGGCCGCCAGGCCCGCCGTCACCGCGCCCGCCATCCGGTTCCGCAATCTCATGCTTTCGGCTCCTGTCCGCCCGGTCGATGCGCCGATGCGCAACTCGCCCGGAGGGTAGGCGAGTTGAGTGACGGGCGGAAGGACACCGGATGACGGGGGCGGGCCGGGACCCCGGCTGTGAGGACGGACACGTTCCGGTCCGGAACCGCCGCCGTCGCCCCGTCCGTCGAACAGGGAGCCGCTCGGGACGCCGACCGGCGTCTTCCGGCGGAGAGTGGCACGGCATGTTCACCAGGGTTCGCGGGCGGACCGTACGGGTCACCCTGCTCGCCGGCGTCGGCTGCGCCGTGCTGATCGGGTGCGCCGGGCTGCTGTGGAAGCTGTACGGCATGGCGGCGTACGTGGCGGACGGGGATCCCGCGGAGGGCAGCTACGTACAGGCCGCCGAGTCCGCCGACCGCGCGGCGGCCGCCGTGCTGGCCGGCCCGGCGCGGGAGGTCCCGCCGACGGGCCCGGCCGCGCGGGGCACGGAGGCACGGGACGCGGAGGCACGGGACGCGGAGGCACCGGGCACGGAGGGGCGGGACGCGGAGGCACCGGGCACGGAGGGGCGGGACGCGGGCGGCTGGCGGCCCTCCGACCCGCTGGTCGCGCGGCCCGCCGCCGCGGAGTCCGCGATCGGGGCGCTGTTCTCCCCCGGCGAGGACGCGGACCAGGACCACCACTGCTCGGCGAGCGTGGTCCACTCCCCCGGCGGCGACCTCGTCGCCACCGCCGCCCACTGCGTGTACCGCGGGATCCTCGGATTCCGTACGAACCTCGCCTTCGCCCCCGGATACCGCGACGGGGAGGCCCCGTACGGGGTCTGGGTGCCCACCCGGATCGACGTCGACCCCCGCTGGACCGAGGATCAGGACCCCGACTACGACGTGGCCTTCCTGCGCATGCGCCGCCCCGGGCACCCCGGCGAGCGGCTGGAGGACGCCACCGGGGCCCTGAGGATCCGGTTCGGGCCCGAACTGCCCGCGCCCGCCCGCGTCGTGGGCTATCCGAATGCCACCGAATACCCGGTGGAGTGCTTCAACACCGCCCGTGCCGAGGGGCCCGCGCAACTGCGGCTGGATTGCGCGGACGTACCCGACGGCACGAGCGGTGGTCCGGTGCTGACCGACGCGCACACCCTGATCGGGGTGGTCGGCGGCCGCGACGGGGGCGGCGACGAGAAGACCTCGTACAGCAGCCTGTTCGGCGATGGCGTGCGGGCCGTGTACGAGCGTGCCGTGGCGGCCCGCCGGTGATGCCGCTCCTATGACCCCGAGTCCGCCGGGGCCTTGTGGTGCGCCGGGTAGTCGGCGGTCTGCGGGGACGTGGGCAGCCGCCATTTGGACAGGACCCGGATCACGGTGCCGGGGCTGAGCAGCGTGTTCGGCGAGAGCGCCAGCGACAGCACGCCGAAGAAGGGCCGGGAGATCTCCGGGTCGGCGTTGGCGCCCACGATCACCCGGGACATGTAGGCCTGGAGGACCTTGGTGGCCCGGTCGGGCGGCGGCCCGTCGGTCTCCGGATACCGCATGTCCTCGCTGGTGGCGATCTGCCAGGCCACGTCGGAGGCGGCGGCCGTACGGCGCTGGATCCGCCGGGAAGCCGCGGCGATCTCCCGCGGCGCCAGGCCCCGGATGGCGCCGGCCAGCGCGTCCGCCGCGAGGGCGGCCACCGTCATCCCCTGCCCGTACACGGGGTTGACCCGGCAGACGGCGTCGCCGATCACGACGAATCCGGCCGGCCAGCGGTCGAGGCGCTCGAAGTGGCGCCATTCGTTGGCGGTGTTGCGGTAGCTCGTCGGCGCGGAGAGCGGTTTGGCGTCGCGGAGGGCGTCGTAGAGCACCGGGGAGCGCAGGCTCCGGGTGAAGTCGAGGAATTCCTCCTCCCCCGTCGGCGGCGCGTGTTCGCCGTTGCCGGTCAGCGTCACCAGCCAGCGGCCGTCGTCGAGGGGCACCAGCACGCCGCCGCGCGGATTCTCGGGGCGGCCCTGTACGTAGATCCCCTGCCAGCGGCGCGCGGGATCCGGCGGGATCTCGTAGTAGCGGCTGGAGTAGCCGAGGTGGGAGTCGTAGCGGGTGGTGGCCGGGGCCGGGTGGCCGAGGGCGGCGAGCCAGGCCGGGGCCCGGGAGGTCCGCCCGGTCGCGTCGACCACGAAGCGGGCCGGCAGCGGGTCGCCCTCGCGCAGCCGCACGCCGGTGACGGAGCGGCCGTCCGGCCCGGCGACGAGCCCGGTCACCATGGCGCCGGAGCGGACCTGGATGCGCTCGTCGCGCAGCACCTCCCGGCGAACCGTCCAGTCGAGCAGCTCCCGGCTGCCGATCAGGATCCGGGACCCGGGAACCGGGTGGAACCAGTCGGCCGGGCTCAGCCACAGGAAGTCGCGCGGCGTCTCCAGCAGCGCCGCCCCGGCCGCCAGCAGTTCGCGGGTGACCCCGGGCAGCAGCCCCTCCATCAGGTCCAGGCCCCGCGACCACAGCACGTGCACGTGCCGGGACTGCGGCACACCGGGCCTGAAGGCCGGTCCGGTGTCCGGCAGTTCGTCCCGTTCCACCACGGTCACGCGCGCGAACCGCTGGGCGAGTGCCCGCGCCGCCAGCAGCCCCGCCAGGCCTGCGCCGAGGACCACCGCGTGATCGTGGGCTTCGTGGACCTCTGGGTGGTTGTCCGTGTCGTCGTCCATGGCGCCGAGTCTCCCGCGCCGGCCGCGCGGCGGATCAGGTCCCGTCCGGGGCGCCCCGAGGCACCCCGGGGGCGGACGGGGGGCTCACGCGGGGGCGCCCTCCCCGGGACCCGTACCGCCGCCCGCTCAGCGCGCGGGGATCCCGTACGCGACGCCGGTCAGCTTCTCCGAGGCGGCCCAGAGCCGTTCGCCGGAGGTGTCGTCCAAGGTCCACTTCGCCCGCCAGGAGGGGGCGGGCGCCCCGCGCCAGCCGAGCCGCGGCCCGTAGAACGCGTCGGGCCGTACGGCGGGCGCGGTGGCCGCGTACAGGGTGGGCAGCGCGCCGGAGGCCGCCGGCTGGGCGAGGACGGCGGCGCCGAGGCCCATCAGCCGCGACATGGGCCGGTGGCCCTCCTGCAGCGAGGCCCCGGCGTGCAGGTTGGTCGAGGCGTAGCCGGGGTGCGCGGCGGCCGCGACGATCCCGGAGCCCGCCGCTTCGAGGCGCCGGGCCAGCTCGTGCGTGAAGAGGAGACCCGCGGTCTTGGAGCGGCCGTACGCGATCCAGCGCCGGTAGCCGCGCTCGCCGTTCAGGTCGTCGAGGTCGACGTCGCCGAGCGCGTGGAACCCGCTGGAGACGGTGACGATCCGGGCCCCGGGGGCGGCGGACAGCAGCTGGGGCAGGAGCAGTCCGGTGAGCGCGAAGTGGCCGAGGTGGTTGACGCCGAACTGGGTCTCGAACCCGTCGGCGGTCTTCCCGTACGGCAGGGCCATGACGCCCGCATTGTTCACGAGCAGGTCGAGGGAGCGCCGGCGCTGCCCGTGGACGTGCGCGAACTCCCGTACGGAGGCCAGGTCGGCCAGGTCCAGCGGGAGGAACTCCGCCTGCGCCCCCGGGACCTCGGCGCGCAGCCGGACCACCGCGGCCCGGCCCCGGGCCGCGCTGCGGCAGGCCAGCACCACGTCGGCCCCGCGCCGGGCGAGCTCGCGGGCGGTGACGTAGCCGATCCCGCTGTTGGCACCCGTGACGACGGCGGTGCGGCCGCTCTGGTCGGGGATGTTCTCGGCGTTCCAGCCAGGCATGTGAGCTCCCTCGCGACGGTGGGACGGTGGGGTGCACGGTGCGGTCACCTTGGGGTTACCGAGGGTAGACCTCCCCCGTCGCGGGGGCGGAGCCGGGGGCCGGTCCCCCGGGCCAGTAGGCTGCGGGTCCGTCCGCCCGCTCCCCTTCCCGTTCCCGAGGTACCGCGCAGTGAGCTCCGCACCGCCGCTCCCCATACCCGTGTCGGTCGTCGGCCTCGGCGCCGACGGCTGGGCCGGGCTCACCGCCGCCGCGCGGTCCGCGCTGACCGGGGCCGAGGTGCTGATCGGCGGGCCGCGCCAGCTGGACCTGCTGCCGGCCGGCGACTGCGCCGGCGAGCGCGTGGCCTGGCCGAGCCCGCTGCGGCCCGCCGTGCCGAAGCTGATGGCCGAGCACGCGGGCCGCCGGATCGCCGTGCTGGCCAGTGGCGACCCCATGTTCTACGGGATCGGCCGGGCCCTGGCCGAGGAGCTCGGGCCGGACGGCCTGCGGGTCCACCCGCACCCCTCCTCGGTCTCGTACGCCTGCGCCCGGCTGGGCTGGCCGGTGGAGGACACCGAGGTGGTCACGGTGGTCGGCCGCCCGGTGGCCCGGCTCGCGGCCGCGCTGTACGAGGGGCGGCGGGTGCTGGTGCTCAGCGCCGGAGCGGTGACCCCGAACGAGATCGCCGCTCTGCTTCGGGAGCGGGGCTTCGGTCCGAGCCGGATGCGGGTGCTCGAACAGCTCGGCTCCGAGCGCGAGGACACCTGCGAGGGACGCGCCGAGAGCTGGGACCACGCGCCCGGCGACCCCCTCAACGTGGTGGCCGTGGACTGCCGCCGGGACCGCGACGGCGCCGTCCCGCGGCTCGGCGCGACCCCCGGCCTGCCCGACACCGCGTACGAGCACGACGGCCAGCTCACCAAGCGCCACGTCCGGGCCGCCACCCTGTGCGCCCTCGCCCCGGCCCCCGGCGAACTGCTGTGGGACATCGGCGGCGGCTCCGGCTCGATCGGCATCGAGTGGATGCGCACGCACCCCTCCTGCCGCGCGGTGGCCGTGGAGCGCCTCCCGGAGCGGTCCGCCCGCATCACCCGCAACGCGGCGGCGCTCGGTGTCCCGGGGCTGCGCGTGGTCACCGGCGCCGCGCCCGGCGCCCTCGCCGGACTCCCGGCCCCCGACGCGGTGTTCATCGGCGGCGGGCTGACCGCCCCGGGGCTGCTGGACGCGGCCTGGGCGGCGCTGGCCCCCGGCGGCCGGCTGGTGGTCAACACCGTGACCCTGGAGTCGGAGGCGGTCCTCACCGAGCGCTACCGGCGCCACGGCGGCGACCTCGTCAAACTGGCCGTCGCGCACGCGGTGGCGGTCGGGGGTTTCACGGGCTGGCGGCAGGCGATGCCGGTCACCCAGTGGACCGTGACGAAGCCCTGGCCCCGGCCGGACGCGCGGCCGGACGATCCCACAGCGCAGGACCAGAACGAGGAAGAGGACCAGACGACATGACCGTGTACTTCATCGGTGCGGGCCCCGGCGCCGCCGACCTGATCACGGTGCGCGGTGCCCGACGGCTCGCCGCCGCCCCGGTCTGCCTGTACGCGGGCAGCCTGGTCCCGCGCGAACTGCTGGCCGAGTGCCCGCCGGACGCCCGCCTGGTCGACACCTCGCAGCTGAACCTCGACGAGATCGTCGCCGAGTGCGTCCGGGCCCACGCGGCGGGCGAGGACGTGGCGCGGCTGCACTCCGGCGACCCGTCGGTCTTCAGCGCGGTCGCGGAGCAGATGCGGCGGCTCGACGCGGCCGGCATCCCCTACGAGGTGGTGCCCGGCGTCCCGGCCTTCGCCGCGGCGGCGGCAGCGCTGAAGCGGGAGCTGACGGTGCCCACCGTCGGCCAGACGGTGATCCTGACCCGGATCGCCCAGCAGGCCACTGCGATGCCGCCCGGCGAGGACCTGGCCACGCTCGGCCGCAGCGGGGCGCTGATGGTGCTGCACCTGGCCACGCGTTACGTGGACCGGGTCGTCGCCGAGCTGCTGCCGCACTACGGGGCGGAGTGCCCGGCGGCGGTGGTGGCGATGGCCAGCCGCCCCGACGAGCTGATCCTGCGCGGCACGCTGACCGACATCGCCGCCCAGGTGAAGGAGGCCGGCCTGGTCCGCACCGCGGTCATCCTGGTCGGCCGCACGCTCGGCGCCGAGCAGTTCCGCGACAGCCACCTGTACTCCCCCGAGCGCGACCGGCATGTCTGCTGAACCGGCCCCCCTCCCGGCCCGCCACGTCCTGATCCTGGGCGGCACCACGGAGGCCCGCCGCCTCGCGGAGGCGCTGGCCGCCGACCCCTCCTGCCGTGTGACCACCTCGCTCGCGGGCCGGGTCGCCTCGCCGGTGCTCCCGCCGGGCGATACGCGGATCGGCGGCTTCGGCGGCGTCACGGGCCTGGCCGCCTGGATCGTCGCCCACGACGTCACCCGCGTCGTGGACGCCACCCACCCGTTCGCGGAGCGGATGAGCTTCCACGCCGCCGAGGCGCAGGCGTTCACGGGGGTGCCGCTGCTGGCGCTGCGACGCCCCGGCTGGACGCCGCGGCCGGGCGACGACTGGACCTTCGCGGACTCGCTGGACGAGGCGGCCGAACGGCTGCCCGGCCTCGGCTCCCGCGCGTTCCTGACCACCGGCCGCATGGGCCTGCACACCTTCGCGCACCTCACCGAGACCTGGTTCCTGGCGCGTTCGGTGGATCCTCCCCCGGACTTCGTCCGGGGGGACCCCCAGGCCGCCCCGGTCCCGCCGCGGCTCGAAGTCCTGCTCGACCGGGGCCCGTTCACCCTGGAGGGCGAACGGGAGCTGATCGCGCGGCACCGGATCGACGTCCTGGTCACCAAGGACAGCGGCGGCTCCGCGACCGCCCCCAAACTGACCGCGGCCCGCGAGGCCGGGATCCCGGTCCTGGTGGTCCGCAGGCCCCCGGTCCCGGAGGGGGTCGAGGAGGCGGGGGACACGGCCGCGGCCCTGGAGTGGCTCGCGGCGGCCTCCGCCTGACCCGCCCGGCCGTTGTCAGTGGCTGTTCCTACCCTCTTCGGTATGAGCGCCACCACCTTGCTGGTCCACAACGGCTCCGCCGCACCCGATGCCCCCGTCATCCGCATCGGGGGCCATCCGCTGGCCCCCGCGGGCACCGCGTGGCCCATCTGCGCGGCCTGCTCGGGGCCGCTGCAGTTCATCGCGCACCTGGTCCTCGACGGCGGGCGCGGGGTCCTCGCCGTCTTCATGTGCGCGAACGACCCGGGCTCGTGCGACGAATGGAGCGCGACGGCCGGCGGCAACAGGGCGTACCTCTTCCCGCAGGCCGGGCTGGTGCCGATACCGCTGCCCGCGCTGCCCGCTTCCGAGGACGAAGAGGACGACGACCCGGAGGAGGACGAGGACGACCCGGCCGACGACGTCCGCCGGCTCGGGGCCGTGCGTACCGTCGAGCGGGTGACCGTGGCCGAGCCGCAGTACCACGCCGCCGCGAAGGCCTGGTCCGAGCGGAGCGGGCGCCCGCGCCGCCAGGTGCTCGGGCAACTCGGCGGCGCCCCCGACTGGCTCCAGTACGACGAGACGCCCGACTGCGCGGGCTGTGGGGGGCCGATGGAGTTCGTCGCGCAGCTGGAGGAGGGTCCGGATCCCCTGACCGCCCCCAACTTCGGCTCCGGCAGCGCCTATGCGCACGCCTGCGAGCCCTGCGGCCTGGCGGCCTTCCTCTGGCAGTGCTGAGCGCCCCGGCCCCGGACGTGTCGCCACGCCCGGGGCCGGGCAGCCGGCCGGCCGGTCAGGCCTGCGGGTAGCGGCGCGGGGTCCACGTCACGCGGGAGCCGTCCGGCCGCTCGGTGACCTGGGTCTGCGAGGAACCGATCAGCAGGATCGTGCGCATGTCCACCTCGGACGGCTCCAGTTCACCGAGCGCGAGGACGCGTACCGACTGCTCCGGGCCGCCCACGTCCCGCGCGACGACCACCGGGGTCCGCTCCGAACGCAGCTCCAGCAGCAGCTCCTTGGCCTGGGCCACCTGCCGGGTCCGGCTGCGCGAGCCCGGGTTGTACAGGGCGAGCACCAGGTCGGCCGCGGCGGCGGCGCGCAGCCGCTCCGCGATGACCTCCCACGGCTTGAGCCGGTCCGACAGGGAGATGGTGGCGTAGTCGTGGCCGAGCGGGGCCCCCGCCGCGGCGGCCGCCGCGTTGGCGGCGGTCACCCCCGGCAGGACCCGTACGGGCACGTCCTTGTACTCCGGCTGCCCGGCGACCTCCAGGACGGCGGTGGCCATCGCGAAGACGCCCGGGTCGCCGCCGGAGACCACGGCCACGCGCTTCCCGCGCCGGGCGAGGTCGAGCGCGAACTCGGCGCGCTCCGACTCCACCTTGTTGTCGGAGCCGTGCCGGACCTGGCCCGGCTTCGCGGGGACCCGGTCCAGGTACGTGGTGTACCCGACGAGCACCTCGGCGTCGGCCAGCGCCCGCCGCGTCTCGGGGGTGAGCCAGAGCGGCCCGGCCGGCCCGGTGCCGACGACGACGACCTCGCCGGGCCCGGACGGCACGCCGCCCGGGTTGCCGATGCGGCTGGGCACCACGGCGACGGCGAAGTACGGGACGGTGTCGGGGTCGGTGTCGGCGAGGACGCCGGTCCGCTCCCCCTCCATGGTGGCGCGCTCCACGTAGCGGGCCTCCGCGAGGCGGCCGCTGCCCTCCATCGCCCGGCGTACGGCGGGGAAGGTGCGGCCGAGCTTCATCACGACCGCGGAGTCGGTGGCGGCGAGGCGGGCGGTGAGCTCCTCCTCGGGCAGGGTGCCGGGCAGGATCGTCAGCACCTCCTCGCCCTCGACGAGCGGGGTGCCCAGGCGGGCCGCGGCGGCGCTCACCGAGGTCACGCCCGGGATCACCTCGGCTTCGTACCGGTCGGCGAGCCGCTTGTGCATGTGCATGTACGAGCCGTAGAAGAGCGGGTCGCCCTCGGCGAGCACGGCGACGGTCCGCCCGGCGTCCAGGTGCGCGGCGAGCCGGGCCGCGGAGGCCTCGTAGAACTCCACCATCGCGCCCTGGTAGCCGCCTGGGTGGTCGGTGGTCTCGGTGGTGACCGGATAGACCAGCGGCTCCTCGACGTGGTCGGCGCGCAGGTGCTTCGCGGCGATCGAGCGGGCGATCGAGCGGCCGTGGCGGGCGCTGTGGTACGCGATGACCTGCGCCTCGGCGATCACCTCGACGGCCCGCAGGGTCATCAGGGAGGGGTCGCCCGGGCCGAGCCCGACGCCGTACAGCTTCCCGGGGCGTGCCGCGTCGCCGGCTGCGCTGCTCATTCTTCCTCGCTCGCGATCGCGTTGACGGCGGCGGCGGCGATGGCGCTGCCGCCGCGCCGGCCGCGCACGATCAGGTGGTCGAGTCCGCTCGCGTGGGCGGCGAGCGCGTCCTTGGACTCGGCGGCGCCGATGAAGCCGACCGGGACGCCGATGACGGCGGCGGGGCGCGGGGCGCCCTCCTCGATCATCTCCAGCAGCCGGAACAGCGCGGTCGGCGCGTTGCCGACGGCGATCACGGAGCCCTCCAGCAGGCCGCGGTCACGCCAGACTTCGAGCGCGGCGGCGCTGCGCGTGGTCCCCGTCTTGGCGGCGAGGGCGGGCACGGCGGGGTCGGAGAGGGTGCAGATCACCTCGTTGCCGGCGGGCAGCCGCTTGCGGGTGACCCCGCTGGCGACCATCTGGACGTCGCAGAGGATCGGCGCGCCGGCGTGCAGCGCGGCCCGTGCGCGGAGCACGACCTCCGGGGTGTAGCCGAGGTCCTGGGGCAGGTCGGTCATTCCGCAGGCGTGAATCATGCGCACCGCGACCTGGGCGACGGAGGCGGGCAGCCCGGAGAGGTCCGCCTCGGCGCGGATCGTCGCAAAGGACTGGCGGTAGATGGCCGCGCCGTCCTTCTCGTACTCGAACACTGTGTACTCGCTCATTTCTTCGCTGCGTCGTGGGAGGTGGTGCGGCGTACGGCCGCGAGGGCCGCGGGAAGTTCGGAGGCCGGGAGGGCCCGGCGCGGTGCGTGTCCGGCCGCGGACAGGTCGTACCCTTCGGCGGTGGCGACCAGGTCCGCCCAGGCGGTGCCGCGGGGGTGCCCGCACCGGCGTTCGCAGCCGGACCAGTGCACGGGCAGCGGGCGGGTCCCCTGCGGGTGCGGTCGTCCCTGCGCCACGACGGCGCGCGCGTCGGCGCGTACGTCCGCACGGGACTTCGCACAACCGGGCCGCCCCGTACAGGCGGTGACGGACCGCCAGGGGTCGTCGGGGCCGGTCACGAGCCCGGCTTCGGTGAGGGCGGCGAGCGCGTCCTCGGCGGCTCCGGCGGCCAGGCCGGGGATGACGATCCCGCGCCAGGGGGTGAGGCGGACGCGGCCGGTGAGCCCGGCCAGTTCGCGCCACTGCGCGGTGGTCAGGCGGCCCAGCGGTGCGAACACGCTGAGCGCGGCGGCCCCGTCGGGCCCCTCGACCACGCCCGGTTCGGGGGCCGGTCCGCGCAGGGGGGCCGGGGCGTCCCGCACGGCGGAGGCCGGGATCCCGGCGGCGGCCAGCCGGACGGCCAACTCATCGGCAGACAGAGCCTGTTCGGCGGGCAGCTCCGACACCCGCCAGGCCCGGGTGCCCGCTTCCCGCACCGCGTCGAGGAAGTACTCGGCGGCCACGAGCGCGGACCGCGCCGCGTCGGCGGAACCCACCAGCAGCGCGTCCGCCGGGTCGGCGGTCCACAGCAGCGCCCGGTCCCCGCCCCCGCCTCGGACGGCGGTCAGGTTCACATCGCCGTCGAGCGAGGTCACGTCGCCGCGGCCGTCGTCGAGGGCGAACAGGAAGCGCCCCGACAGGCCGGCCGCCGGCGCGCTCGCGCACAGCAGCCGGTCCAGCTCCGCGACCCAGGGGGCCACGTCGGGCAGGGCGCGCCGGTCCAGGCCGGTCAGCGGCGAGGCGACGATGTTGCGGACCCGCTCGTGGGTGGGGGCGGGCAGCAGTCCGGCGCGCACGAGCACGGCCTGCAGTTCGCCGCCGCAGCTCGCGCCGAGCCCCCGCAATTGCGCGTTGCCGCGCGAGGTGAGGTCGATGTGCCCGTCACCGAGCCGGTCCGCCGCGTCGGCCAGCAGCAGGGCCGCGGCCGCGTCGAGCATCCCGCCGGGTATCCGGATCCGGGCCAGGTACCCGTCGTCCGCCGCGTGCAGCCTCAGCGCACCGGGGCAGGCGTCACCGCGGTCACGTATGACCGGTTCGTCCCGCACTGCGGCGGAAGGGGGCTGGGGCGGCATGGCGGCGAGCATACCCACGATTCCCCGAACTCGACCTGTGTCCGTCACCACCCGCCCCCTGCGCCCCATGCTCCGCCCGACCTGCCCCGATCCGCTCCCCGTGCGCGGACCACCCCCACTCCCGGCCAGGGAGAACGCCACCTAAGATGACCACCGGCGGAGCCACGTGGCCCGCTGGGAGGAAGCCCGGTGCGAATCCGGCGCGGTCCCGCCACTGTGAACCCGCGGAGCGATCCGCCGGGTGAGTCAGGAACTCCCGCTGTCCACACTGCCCGGGGCGCGGAAACCCCGAGGAAGGCATGCCGCCGCATGATCCTGCTGCTGTCGACGTCCGACACCGATCTGCTCAGCGCCCGCGCCGCGGACGGCCCCGTGCCGTACCGGTTCGCGAACCCCTCCCGCCTTCCCCTCGACGACCTCCCCGCCCTGCTCGACGGCGTCGACCTGGTCGTCGTACGCCTCCTCGGCGGCCTGCGCGCCTGGCAGGAAGGCCTCGACCTGCTGCTGGCGCCGGCGCAGACCCGCCCGGTGGTCGTCCTCACCGGCGAACAGGCCCCGGACGCCCAGCTGATGGAGGCCTCCACGGTCCCGATCGGCATCGCGGCCGAGGCGCACGGCTACCTCGCGCACGGCGGCCCCGCCAACCTGGACCAGCTGGCCCGCTTCCTCTCCGACACCGTGCTGCTGACCGGCCACGGCTTCGAGCCGCCCGCCGCCGCGCCCACCTGGGGCCCGCTGGAGCGCACGCCGGTGCGCCCGTACGGCCCGCGCATCGCGGTGCTGTACTACCGAGCCCATCAGATGAGCGGCAACACGGCCTTCGTGCACGCGCTGTGCGACGCGATCGTGGAGAGCGGCGGCACGCCCGTACCGCTGTACGTGTCCTCCCTGCGCGCGCCCGAGCCGGAGCTGATCGCCGAACTGGAGTCGGCGGACGCGATCGTGACCACGGTGCTCGCGGCCGGCGGCACCAAGCCCGCCACCGCCTCGGCCGGCGGCGACGACGAGTCCTGGGACGCGGGCGCGCTCGCCGGGCTCGGCGTGCCGATCCTCCAGGCCCTGTGCCTGACCGGCTCGCGCAGTACCTGGGAGGAGAACGACGAGGGCCTCTCCCCGCTCGACGCCGCGACGCAGGTCGCCGTCCCCGAGTTCGACGGCCGCCTGATCACCGTCCCGTTCTCCTTCAAGGAGCTCGACGAGGACGGGCTGCCGGCGTACGTGGCCGACCCCGAGCGCGCCGCCCGCGTCGCCGGGATCGCCGTCCGGCACGCCCGGCTGCGGCACATCGAGCGCCGCGACAAGAAGGTCGCGCTCGTCCTGTCCGCGTACCCCACCAAGCACTCCCGCATCGGCAACGCGGTCGGCCTCGACACCCCGGCCAGCGCCGTGGAGCTGCTGCGCACGCTCATCGCGGGCGGCTACGACTTCGGTCCCGTCGAGGACATCCCGGGCCTGGTCTCCGGCGACGGCGACGAGCTGATCCGTGCCCTGATCGAGGCCGGCGGCCACGACCAGGACTGGCTGACCGAGGAGCAGCTGGCCCGCAACCCGGTCCGGATCCCGGCCGCCGACTACAAGCGGTGGTTCGCCGAGCTCCCGGCCGAGCTGCGCGAAAGCGTGGAGCGGCACTGGGGCGAGGCCCCGGGCAACATGTTCGTGGACCGCTCCGCGAACCCTGAGGGCGACATCGTCCTCGCCGCGCTGCGCCGCGGGAACCTGCTCATCCTGATCCAGCCGCCGCGCGGCTTCGGCGAGAACCCGATCGCGATCTACCACGACCCCGATCTGCCGCCCTCGCACCACTACCTGGCCGCGTACCGCTGGATCCAGGCGGGCGCGCAGGACGGCGGCTTCGGCGCCGACGCGATGATCCACCTGGGCAAGCACGGCAACCTGGAGTGGCTGCCGGGCAAGAACGCCGGCCTGTCGGCGGCGTGCGCGCCCGACGCCGCGCTGGGCGACCTGCCGCTGATCTACCCCTTCCTGGTCAACGACCCGGGCGAGGGCACCCAGGCCAAGCGCCGGGTGCACGCCACCCTGGTCGACCACCTCGTGCCGCCGATGGCGCGCGCGGAGTCGTACGGGGACATCGCGCGCCTGGAGCAGCACCTCGACGAGTACGCGCAGATCTCCGCGATGGACCCGGCGAAGCTGCCGGCGATCCGCGCGCAGATCTGGACGCTGATCCAGGCCGCGAAGCTGGACCACGACCTGGGGCTGGACGAGCGCCCGGACGACGACGGCTTCGACGACTTCCTGCTGCACGTCGACGGCTGGCTGTGCGAGGTCAAGGACGCCCAGATCCGCGACGGACTGCACGTCCTGGGCGGTGCGCCGACCGGCGAGGCCCGGGTCAACCTGGTCCTCGCGATCCTGCGCGCCCGCCAGATCTGGGGCGGTACGACGGCCCTGCCCGGCCTGCGCGAGGCGCTCGGCCTGGACGAGTCCGCCGCCACCCGTACCACCGCCGACGAGGCGGAGGAGGCGGCCCGCGCGCTGGTGCAGGCGATGGAGGACGCGAACTGGGCGCCGGAGGCGGTGGCTTCGGTCGCGGCCGGTTACTCGGGCGACGTGGCGGCCGTACTGGACTTCGCGGCCCGGGAGGTCGTTCCGCGCCTGGCGGGCACGACGGACGAGATCACGCACGTGGTGGCGGCCCTCGACGGCCGTTTCGTCCCGGCGGGCCCCTCGGGTTCCCCCCTGCGCGGCCTGGTGAACGTCCTTCCCACGGGCCGGAACTTCTACTCGGTCGACCCGAAGGCCGTTCCCTCCCGCCTCGCGTGGGAGACGGGCCAGGCCCTGGCCGACTCCCTGCTCACCCGCTACCGCACGGACAACGGCGAATGGCCGGCCTCCGTCGGCCTGTCCCTGTGGGGCACCAGCGCGATGCGCACCTCCGGCGACGACGTCGCCGAGGCGCTCGCCCTGCTCGGCGTCCGCCCGGTCTGGGACGAGGCCTCGCGCCGCGTCACGGGCCTGGAGCCGATCCCGCTCGATGAGCTGGGCCGTCCCCGCATCGACGTGACCCTGCGCATCTCGGGCTTCTTCCGGGACGCGTTCCCGCACGTCATCGGCCTGCTGGACGACGCGGTACGGCTGGCGGCGGGGCTGGACGAACCCGCCACGGACAACTTCATCCGGGCCCACGCCCAGGCGGACCTGGCCGTCCACGGTGACGAACGCCGCGCGACGACCCGCATCTTCGGCTCGCGCCCGGGCACGTACGGCGCCGGCATCCTCCAGCTGATCGACTCCCGCGACTGGCGTACCGACGCCGACCTCGCGGAGGTCTACACGGTCTGGGGCGGCTACGCGTACGGCCGCGGACTGGAGGGCCGGGCGGCGCGCGAGGAGATGGAGAGCGCGTACAAGCGGATCACGGTGGCCGCGAAGAACACGGACACCCGCGAGCACGACATCGCCGACTCGGACGACTACTTCCAGTACCACGGCGGCATGGTGGCCACGGTCCGCGCGCTGCGGGGCACGGCCCCGGAGGCGTACATCGGCGACTCCACGCGCCCGGAGACGGTCAAGACCCGCACGCTCGTGGAGGAGACCTCCCGCGTCTTCCGCGCCCGCGTGGTGAACCCCAAGTGGATCGAGGCGATGCGCCGCCACGGCTACAAGGGTGCCTTCGAGCTGGCGGCGACGGTCGACTACCTCTTCGGCTACGACGCCACGACGGGCGTGGTGGCCGACTGGATGTACGACAAGCTGACGGAGACGTACGTCCTGGACCCGACCAACCGCGCCTTCCTGGAGGAGGCCAACCCCTGGGCCCTGCACGGCATCGCGGAACGCCTCCTGGAGGCCGAGTCCCGCGGCATGTGGGAGAAGCCGGACCCCCAGATCCTGGAATCCCTGCGCCAGGTCTACCTGGACACGGAAGGCAACCTGGAAGCCGACTCGGAGTAGACCGCTCCGAGCGCCCCGCTCTCTGGAAGCCGTCCTCCTCGCCCCCGCCGTGGGCGAGGGGGACGGCTTTCGCCGTGTGCGTATCCCCCACGCGCCACGCGCGTCCCGGAACGGCTCACGTGTCACCTGAAGCGGTGAACTCTTCCTTGTCCCGGCAGCGGATCGGGCAAGGCCCTGCTGATCTCGTGCGGGGGCCGCAGGCAAGGGAGCCCCCGCGCCCTCGGACGAAAGGTCCAGCCCGCCGTGACACAGCCGTTTCGACTGCCGGATTTCTATGTGCCGTATCCGGCGCGCCTGAACCCCCGTCTGGAGGCCGCGCGAGCGCACACCAAGCGCTGGGCCCGCGGCTTCGGGATGCTGGAGGGGTCGGGCGTGTGGGACGAGCGGGACCTCGACTCGCACGACTACGCGCTGCTGTGCTCGTACACCCACCCCGACTGCGGCGGCGACGCGCTGGACCTGGTCACCGACTGGTACGTGTGGGTCTTCTTCTTCGACGACCACTTCCTGGAGGTCTACAAGCGCACCCAGGACCGCGCGGGCGCCAAGAAGTACCTCGACGGGCTGGCCGCCTTCATGCCGATGGACCTCGCCGACGGGTTCCCCGAGCCGGCGAACCCGGTCGAGGCGGGCCTCAAGGACCTGTGGTCGCGGACCGTGCCCGCGATGTCGATGGACTGGAGGGAACGGTTCTCCGAATCGACCAGGAACCTCCTCAACGAGTCGATGTGGGAGCTGCACAACATCAACATCGGCCGGGTGGCCAACCCTCTCGAATACATCGAGATGCGCCGCAAGGTCGGCGGCGCCCCCTGGTCCGCCGGGCTGATCGAGTACGTGTCCGCCGAGGTCCCGGCCCGGGTCGCGCACGCGCGTCCGCTCGAAGTGCTCCGTGACGCCTTCTCCGACGCGGTGCACATCCGCAACGACATCTTCTCCTACCAGCGCGAGGTGGAGCAGGAGGGCGAACTCTCCAACGCCGTCCTGGTCCTGGAGACCTTCCTGGACTGCACCACCCAGGAGGCCGCCGACCTCTCGAACGACCTGCTGACCTCAAGGCTCCAGCAGTTCGAGCACACGGCGCTCGCCGAGGTCCCCGCGCTCGCCGTCCGGCACGGCCTCGACCCGGTCGAGACGGCATCCGTACTCGCGTACGCGAAGGGGCTCCAGGACTGGCAGTCCGGCGGCCACGAATGGCACATGGTCTCCAGCCGCTACATGAACAAGGAGGCCAAGGGCGGCGCGGCCGCCCCGCTCACCCTGCCCTTCCTGCCCACCGGACCGGGCACCGCCGCCCTCGACCTGCGCTCGCTGTTCACCCCGCGCGCCATGGAGCTGCGCCGGCGCAGCTTCACACACGTGCCGTTCCAGAAGGTGGGGCCTTCGCTGCTGCCCGACTTCTCGCTGCCCTTCCCCCTCACCCTCAGCCCGCACCTGGACCTGGCCCGCCGCGAACTGGTGCTCTGGTCCCGGGAGATGGGCCTGCTGGAGCCGCAGCCCGGCGATCCCGGCTCCGACATCTGGGACGAGGACAAGCTGGTCGGCATGGACTTCGCCCTGTGCTCGGCGGGCATCGACCCCGACGCCACCGCCGAGGCACTGTGCCTGAGCGCGCAGTGGCTCACCTGGGGCACGTACGCGGACGACTACTACCCCAAGGTGTTCGCCGGCTCGAAGTCCCCGGGAGCCGCCCGGGTGGCGACCGACCGGCTGATCTCGATGATCCCGGTGGACCCGGCCGAGGCCCCGGAGCCCGTCACCGCGATGGAGCGCAGCCTGAAGGACCTGTGGGCGCGGACGGTCGCCGGGATGAGCCGCGCCGTGCGTGCGGAGTTCCGCGGGCACGTCATCGGCATGCTGGACAGCTGGGTCTGGGAGATCGGCAACGCGGTCGTGAACCGGATTCCGGACCCGGTGGACTACGCCGAGATGCGCCGCTTCACGTTCGGCTCGTACATGACGATGTTCCTCGCCAAACTCGGCCACGAGGGCGACGGCGTGCCGCCCGAGGTCCACCGGGACGGGGTGATGCGCTCGCTGGAGAGCGCGGCGGCGGACGTCGGGTGCATCACCAACGACCTCTTCTCGTACCAGAAGGAGATCGAGGTGGAGGGCGAGGTGCACAACCACGTCCTGGTCACCCAGAACTTCTTCGACATCGACTATCCGCGGGCGTTCGCCGTCGTCGCCGACCTGATGGTGCAGCGCACCAAGGAGTTCGAGCACATCCGCGACCACCAACTGCCGCTGCTGTACGAGGACTACGGGCTCGACGCGAAGGCACGGGCCTCGCTCGACGCGTACGTGCGGGAGCTGGAGGACTGGATGGCCGCGGTCCTCAACTGGCACCGGAGCGTACGTCGGTACCGGGACGAGGACCTGCACCCGAAGACCGGCGGCCGCAGCCCGGGGGCACCGCTCGGCCGGAGCTCCTCGTTCGGCATGGCGGCCGCCCGGATCTCGCTGCCCGGCTGATCCCGCCCGGCCCGGCGGCGGGGACGGTCCGCCCGCCCCCGCCCCCGCCCCCGCCGCCGGGCCGCGGCCCGTACGCCTCAGAACTCGTCCGCCGTGTGCGGCAGCAGGGGGGTGTGCAGGGCCGCGTCCAGGGCCGCCGCCGCGCCGGGCGTCCGCTCCGCCACCAGTCCGGCGGCGACCAGCTCGACGGCCCGTGTCCCGCCCAGGTAGCAGGCCGCGAGGTCCCGTACGTCGAACTCCAGGTCGGCGGGGGCGGCGGCGTCCTCGTACGCGGCCCCGCCCGGCCCCGCCTTCAGCCGGCGGCGCCCCGCGTTCGCCGGCAGCCGTGCGTCGGCCACCTCCAGCACCACCTCCACCGGCGCGGCCCAGGACCGCCGGGTCAGCGCCGCCCCCACGTCGACCAGCCGCAGCCACAGCGCCGGGAACTGGGCGGTGACCTTGACCTGGTCCCGGTCGGCGGCGAACCGCAGCAGCGGGTCGTCCAGGGGCCGGCCCCACGCGGAGACCCTGCCGGTGAGGTCGAGGCCCGCCAGGCACTCCCACAGGGCGGCGGCCACCGCCGGGGTGTCCGCTTCCAGTTCGTCGACGCGGACCAGGCCGGGGCTGCGGGCCGGGCCGCCGTCGGCCTCGTGCTTCGTGCGGTAGAGCACGTATCCCGCGATCGGCTCGCCCGGATCGCCGAGGGCGATGATCCGGGGCGGGCTCAACTCCTCGTCCTCCTCGTCCTGTTCGCACAGCCAGGACTCGTTCCAGCGCTCCGCGTCGCGGGTCGGACGGCCGGCCCGTCCGGCGCGGGCCGCCTCGTGGCGGGGCCCGATCACGGCGAGCGCGTCCTGCGGGTCGACCAGCCGCAGCGGGCGCGGGTCCGGTGCGATGCGCAGGGCCAGCGGCCGGGTCGAGTCGATCTCGATGGTCGCGCCCTGGGTGGCCGAACCGTAGCCGAAACGGCCGTAGATGGCGGATTCGGAGGCCCACAGTGCGGCGATCGGGCTGCCCGCGGCCGCCGTGCGCCGCAGCTGCTCGTCCATCAGCGCGGTGAGCACGCCGCGGCGGCGGTGGGTGGGGGCGACGCTGACGAAGGTGAGCCCGGGGCAGGGCAGGTCCGCCCCGGGCACCGAGAGCCGGAAGTCGTGCGCGGCCATGAACCCGACCAGCGCGTCCCCGTCGTACGCGCCGAGGCGCGCGCAGGTGCGCAGGAGGGCGTGGTGGCGTTCGCGGCCCTCCTCTTCGGGGCGGTCGTGGAAGACCAGGTACGCGAGCTCCAGAGCGCGGTCGATGTCGGCTTCGGGTACCTCACGGATGTCCACCATGATCGGGAGACTAATCGGTCATCGCGGACCGGTCACCCCATAAGGGCCGGGGTGGCCGGCGGGCGCCGCTACCGCGGGCCCGTCCAGCCCGTGGGGACGTGACCGATCCGGACGCGCTGGGGGTGGTCTCCGACCGGGACGGACACCCGCTTGGCGCCGGTCGCGAAGTCGATGGCGGTGACCTGGTCCGCGCCGCTCTCGGAGATCACGCAGGCCGTGCCGTCCCCGTCGACGGTGGCCCAGTACGGCTTGTTCGCGGGCACCAGCGGCCCTTCGGTGAGCGAGGCGCGGTCCACCACGGTGGCGTAGTCGTCCATGGTGCCCGCGACGCAGAGCTTGGTCCCGTCCGGGCTCATCGACATGCCGTGGTGGCGGGAGTCGTTGACCCAGGTGGTGCGGTCGGCGTTGGTGGCGGGGTGGCGGGGGAGCTCCTTGATCCGGGTGATCCGGTCGGTGGCCACGTCGTATTCCACGACCCCGTTGAAGAAGGACACCTGGAAGTAGAGCTTCGACTCGTCGGGGGTGAAGGACATCGGCCGGACGGCGTCGGAGAGGTCCGAGCGGCCGAAGGCGTCGAGCCGCTCGCGCATGTCGATCACCCGGACCGTGCGGAAGGTCTGCGCGTCCACGACGGTGATCTTCCGGTCGCCCTTCGTCCAGTCCAGCCACGGCGCGTCGAGGGCGGAGGTCACGTCCCCGATGGAGCTGTTCCACAGGAAGCGGCCGTCGCGGCTGAAGGTGTTCTCGTGCGGCTTGTCGCCGGTCGGGAAGGAGCCGAGCTGGCGCCCGGTGGCCATGTCGAGGACGTGCACGGTGTTGGCGGTGGAGGCGGAGACCGCGACGCGGGTGCCGTCCGGCGAGACCGCCATGTGGTCGGAGCGGAAGCCGGAGACGGGGAAGCGCCAGTTGATCCGGCCCGTGCGGACGTCGATCGAGACGACGTCGGCGAAGCTGGGACGGGAGGCGACCACGGCGGAGCCGTCGGGGGTGGTGTACATGTCGTCCACGAACTGGTCGTGGCCCTCGCCCGCGCCGCCGCGGATGCCGAGGAAGAAGGCGAGCTTGATCGGGTTGAGGTAGATCTCCCGGAGCCGCTCCTCCTTGTCGGGGATCATGTTGATCCGGCCCACCTTGGCGAGATCGCCGGTGGAGGCGAGCACATCCGCGGTGCCCTCCCAGTTGTTGCCGACGAACAGCACCTCGCGGACGTCCGCGCCGGCGGCGGCTCCGGCGGCCGGTGCGGACGCCGAGGCCGGGCCGCCCGCCAGCGAGGCCGCGGCCAGGGCGCAGCCGGCGAGGAGCGTACGGACGGGGGTGCGGGCGGTGCGTGCCGTACGGGCGGTGCGTGCGGTGCGGGACATCCGCTCAACTCCGTTACAGGAAGGCGCTGTTACCGGCCGGTAAAATAGGCGGAACAGCAAAAGGGCGCAACCCTCACGGGGTCGCGCCCTGTCCGTCCGTACCTCGGCCGATAGCCGTGCGGGTACTTCCGCGGGTGCCTCGGCGCCTCAGGCGACCGATCCGATCCGGCCGATCACCGTCTTCGAGATGTCCGGGTGGATCGGTATGTGCGCTCCGGTGAGGGCCGCGCCCGAGCCCCCGCGGCGGTTCGCGACGATCTCCGCGGCGATGGACAGCGCGGTCTCCTCCGGGGAGCGGGCGCCGAGGTCCAGGCCGATCGGGGAGCGCAGCCGGGCCAGCTCCAGCTCGGTCACGCCGACGCCCCGCAGGCGCTTGTTGCGGTCCTCGTGGGTGCGGCGGGAGCCCATGGCGCCGATGTAGGCGACGGGCAGCTTGAGGGCCAGTTCGAGGAGCGGGACGTCGAACTTGGCATCGTGGGTGAGCACGCACAGGACGGTCCGGCCGTCCACCGCGCCCGCCGAGGACTGGGCCCGAAGGTAGCGGTGCGGCCATTCGACGACGATCTCGTCCGCCTCGGGGAAACGGTTCTTCGTCGCGAAGACGGGCCGGGCGTCACACAGGGTGACGTGGTAGCCGAGGAACTTGCCGATCCGCACCAGGGCGGACGCGAAGTCGATCGCACCGAAGACGATCATCCGCGGCGGCGGGACGCTGGATTCGACGAGCACCTTGAGCGGCTCTCCGCACAGCCGCCCGTCGGCGCCGATCTCCAGCACGCCGGTGCGGCCGGCGTCGAGCATGGCGCGGGCCTCCTCGGCGATGGTGCGGTCCAGCTCGGGGTGTCCCCCGAAACCGCCCTCGTGGCCGCCCTCGCCCCGGACGAGCACGGCGCGGCCCAGGAGCTCGGCCGGCCCTTCCGCGATCCGGGCGAGCGCCGCGGCCTCACCGCGGGACGCGGCCGCCAGCGCGGCCGCGAACACCTCCCGGGCGGGGGATCCCACGGGCACCGGGGTGATGAGGATGTCGATGATCCCGCCGCAGGTCAGGCCCACGGCGAAGGCATCGTCGTCGCTGTATCCGAAGCGCTCGCGGACGGTCTCGCCGTCCTCCAGCGCCTGCTGGCACAGCTCGTACACCGCGCCCTCCACGCATCCGCCGGAGACCGATCCGATGGCCGTGCCCTCGCTGTCGACGGCGAGCGCGGCTCCGGGCTGCCGGGGCGCGCTCCCGCCGACCGCCACCACCGTGGCCACGGCGAAGTCACGTCCCTGCTCGACCCACCGGTTCAGTTCTTCGGCGATGTCCAGCATTGCGGCCTCCTCAAAGAGGTTCGGTTACCAGTATCGGATGCGCGGAGGGTCGGGGCCGGATCACCGGCCCCGCCTTACTTCACCCCGAGCCATGCCTCGATCGGGTGCTCCGCGAAGAAGATCACGAAGATCACCGTCAGTGCCCACATGAAGGCACCGATCTCACGGGCCTTGCCCTGTGCGATCTTGATGGCCACGTAGGAGATCACACCGGCGGCGACGCCCGCGGTGATCGAGTACGTGAAGGGCATGAGCACCACGGTCAGGAAGACCGGGATGGCGGTCGCGCTGTCGGCCCAGTCCACGTGGCGGGCGTTCTGCATCATCATCGCGCCGATGACCACCAGGGCCGCGGAAGCGACCTCACCCGGGACGATCTGCGTGATCGGGGTGAAGAAGAGGCAGGCCGCGAAGAAGAGGCCGGTGACGACGGAGGCGAGGCCCGTGCGGGCACCCTCCCCGACGCCGGTGGCGGACTCCACGAACACGGTCTGGCCGGAACCGCCGGTCAGGCCGCCGATGGCGCCGCCGGCACCGTCGATGAACAGCGCCTTCGACAGGCCCGGCATGCGGCCCTTGTCGTCGGCCAGCTTGGCCTCGGTGCCGACGCCGATGATGGTGGCCATCGCGTCGAAGAAGCCGGCGAGCACGAGAGTGAAGACGATCATGCCGATCGTCATGGCGCCGACGTCGCCCCAGCCGCCGAAGGAGACCTGGCCGAAGAGCGAGAAGTCCGGCATCGAGACCGCGGACCCGTCCAGGGTCGGCGCACCGTTCTTCCAGGCCTTCGGGTCCACGTCCGCGACGACGTTGACGATCGCGGCGATCACGGTGCCGCCGACGATGCCGATCAGGATCGCGCCGGGGACCTTGCGGGCCTGGAGCATGAAGATGGCGAGCAGGGTGATGCAGAAGATCAGGACGGGCCAGCCGGAGAGCTGGCCGATCGGGCCGAGCTGGACCGGGGGGGAGAACTCCCCGCCGTTGCCGACGAAGCCGGCCTTCACGAGGCCGATCAGGGCGACGAACATGCCGATGCCCATGGTGATGGCGTGCTTGAGCGCGAGGGGGATCGCGTTCATGATCATCTCTCGGAGGCCGGTGACGACCAGGAGACAGATCACGACGCCGTACATCACGCACATGCCCATGGCCTGCGGCCAGGTCATCTGGGGCGCGACCTGCGAGGAGAGCACCCCGGAGACCGACAGGCCCGCGGCCAGGGCCAGCGGCACCTTGCCGACGAAGCCCATGAGGAGCGTGGTCAGGGCCGCGGCGAAGGCCGTGGCGGTGATCAGAGCCTTCTGGCTCATGGTGTCTCCGGCGACGTCCTTGCCGGAGAGGATCAGCGGGTTGAGCAAGAGGATGTACGCCATGGCCATGAAGGTCGTGACTCCGCCACGAATCTCATTGCCGACGTTGGAACCTCTGTGCGTGATGTGAAAGTACCGGTCGAGCCAAGAACGCCCGGCGGGGTTGCGAGAGCCGTCGCCGGCCTCTTCCGCGCTGGTCTTGGGCTCCACAGACGACTGGGTCATGGTGCCTAACTCCCAAGGTTCAAAGGGGCACCCGCATAAAGATTGGAGACGCGGGATTTGGGAAACTCCGTTTGGCTGCACGACCCGGGGTGACGGCCCGAGGCGACGCGAAATGCACTGCGTGTACTGCGGGTACTGCGGGGGTTCTGCGGTACTGGTGTGCTGCTGGTGGCGGCTCCGGGGTGCCGGGGCGACCGGGTGTTTCCGTGGGGGTGCTGCCGGTGGAACGACCGCGAGCGGTGCGGTTTTCGTACTCCGGACTTCTGGCTCCGGGCGGTGGGACAGGAAGTGTGACGTTCCCGGTGTCACACCGCCCGGAGAGTCTGTAGGGGTCCGGGGGCCTTGCGGCGGGGCCTCGCGGCCCCCGGACCGTGCCGTCCTAGAGGGTGCCGGTGAGGGCTTCCGGACGGATCGGCGTCTTGTTGATCTCCAGACCGGTCGCCGCCCGGATCGCCGCGATGACGGCCGGGGTGGACGACAGGGTGGGGGCCTCGCCCATGCCGCGAAGGCCGTACGGCGCGTTCGGGTCGGCGAGCTCCAGGACGTCGACCGGGATGGTCGGGGTGTCGAGGATGGTCGGGATCAGGTAGTCCGTGAAGGAGGGGTTGCGCACCTTCGCGGTCTTCGGGTCCACGATGATCTCTTCCATGATCGCGACGCCCAGGCCCTGGGTGGTGCCACCCTGGATCTGGCCGACCACGGAGAGCATGTTCAGGGCCTTGCCGACGTCCTGCGCGGTCGCCAGCTCGACGACCTTGACCAGGCCGAGCTCGGTGTCCACCTCGACCACCGCGCGGTGCGCGGCGAAGGTGTACTGGACGTGGCCGTCGCCCTGGCCGGTCTTCAGGTCGAAGGCGACGGTCGGCCGGTGCCGGAACTCCAGCTCCAGGTCGATCGCGTCCTCGCCCTCCAGGATGTCGGCGATGTCCGCGAGGACCTCGCCGCCGTCGGTGACGATCTTGCCGCCTTCGAGGAGCAGCTCGGCGGTCGCCCAGGCCGGGTGGTAGGACCCGTTCTTGCGGCGGCCGATCTCCAGGAGCGCCTCGCGGACGGCCTCGCAGGTGTTCTTCACGGCGCCACCGGTCATGTACGTCTGCCGCGAGGCGGACGTGGAACCGGCGGAGCCGACCTGCGTGTCGGCCGGGTGGATGGTGACCTGTGTGACGCCCAGCTCCGTACGGGCGATCTGCGCGTGGACGGTGACACCGCCCTGGCCGACCTCCGCCATGGCCGTGTGGACCATCGCGACGGGCTCGCCGTTGATGACCTCCAGGCGCACGCGGGCGGTGGAGTAGTCGTCGAAGCCCTCGGAGAAGCCGACGTTCTTGATGCCGACCGCGTAGCCGACGCCGCGCACGACGCCCTCGCCGTGGGTGGTGTTGGACAGGCCGCCCGGCAGCGCACGGACGTCCGCGCCCTCGCCGGCGCTCTCCCACTGGCGCTCCGGCGGCAGCGGGCGGGCCTTGACCCGGCGCAGCAGCTCGGCGACGGGCGCCGGGGAGTCCACGACCTGGCCGGTGGGCATGATCGTGCCCATCTCCATGGCGTTCAGCTGGCGGAACTCGACCGGGTCCATGCCCAGCTTCGCCGCGAGCTTGTCCATCTGGGCCTCGTACGCGAAGCAGGCCTGGACGGCGCCGAAGCCGCGCATCGCGCCGCAGGGCGGGTTGTTCGTGTAGAGCGCGATCGCCTCGATGTCCACGTCCTCCAGGACGTACGGACCGACCGACAGCGAGGAGGCGTTGCCCACGACCGCCGGGGAGGCCGACGCGTACGCGCCGCCGTCCAGGACGATCTTGCACTTCATGTGCGTGAGCTTGCCGTCCTTGGTGGCGCCGTGCTCGTAGTACAGCTTCGCCGGGTGGCGGTGCACGTGGCCGAAGAAGGACTCGAACCGGTTGTAGACGATCTTGACCGGCTTGTTCGTGGCCAGGGCCAGGAGGCAGGCGTGGATCTGCATCGAGATGTCCTCGCGGCCGCCGAAGGCACCGCCGACGCCCGAGAGCGTCATGCGGACCTTCTCCTCAGGGAGACCGAGGACCGGGGCGATCTGCTTGAGGTCCGAGTGCAGCCACTGGGTGGCGACGTAGAGGTCGACGCCGCCGTCCTCGGAGGGTACGGCGAGGCCGGACTCCGGGCCGAGGAAGGCCTGGTCCTGCATGCCGAAGGTGTACTCCCCCTCGACGATGACGTCGGCGCGCTTGCGGGCCTCCTCCACGTTGCCGCGGATGATCGGCTGGCGGTGCACGACGTTCGGGTGCGGGACGTGACCGGAGTGGTGGTCGTCGCGGCCCGGGTGGATCAGCGGCGCGTCCGGGGCGAGGGCGGAGGCCTCGTCCGTGACGAGCGGCAGCTCGCGGTAGTCGATCTTGATCTTGGCGGCCGCGCGGCGCGCGGTCTCCGGGTGGTCGGCGGCCACGAGGGCGACCGGCTCACCGTGGTGGCGCACCCGGCCGTTGGCCAGCACCGGGGTGTCCTGGATCTCCAGGCCGTAGTTCTTCATCTCGGCCGGCAGGTCGTCGTACGTGAGCACCGAGTAGACGCCCGGCATCGCGAGGGCCTCGGAGATGTCGATCGAGGCGATCTCGGCGTGGGCGACGGTGCTGCGCAGCGTCTGGCCCCACAGCATGTCCTCGTGCCACATGTCCGAGGAGTACGCGAACTCGCCGGTGACCTTGAGGGTGCCGTCCGGGCGGAGCGTGGACTCGCCGATGCCGCCCTTGTTGTGCTTCTGGGTGACGTTGGTCGGCGTGCCGGCCGGTACCGTGCGGGTGTTCTGAGCCATGGTCAGACCGCCTCTCCCTGACGTGCGGCCGCCAGGCGGACCGCGTCGAGGATCTTCTCGTAGCCCGTGCAGCGGCAGAGGTTGCCGGACAGGGCCTCACGGATGTCCTGGTCGGACGGGGAGCTGTTCTCTTCGAGCAGCGCGTCGGCCTGCACCAGCAGACCGGGGGTGCAGAAGCCGCACTGCACGGCGCCGGCGTCGATGAAGGCCTGCTGGATGTTGGAGAGCTCCACACCCTCGCCGGTCTGCGAGTCGGCGGGCTTGGCCTGCCACTGCTTGGCCGCGTCCAGGGTGACGCCGCCCTTGGAGCCGCAGCCGCCGCCGGTGCCGCAGGCACCGCCGTGGCCGTGCTCCTCGCGCTGCTTGGCGAACTCCGCCAGACCCTCGACGGTCACGACGTCGCGACCCTCGACCTGGCCGGCCGCCACCAGACAGGAGCAGACGGGAACGCCGTCGAGACGGACGGTGCAGGAACCGCACTCGCCCTGCTCACAGGCGTTCTTCGAACCCGGCAGGCCGAGCCGCTCGCGCAGCACGTAGAGGAGGGACTCGCCCTCCCAGACGTCGTCGGCTTCCTGCTGACGGCCGTTGACGGTGAAATTGACGCGCATGATTACGCAGCCCCTTCGAGCGAGCGGCCGTGGCCGGTTCCGCGGTACTGCTCCCAGGTCCAGACGAGCTGGCGGCGAGCCATGATGCCTACCGCGTGACGGCGGTACTTCGCCGTGCCGCGGACGTCGTCGATCGGGTTGGCCGCGCCGGTGGCGAGGTCACCGAACTGCTTGGCGATCGACGGGGTGATGACCTTGCCGGACTCCCAGAAACCGCCCTCTTCGAGCGCGGCGTTCAGGAACTCCTCGGCGGCCTTCGCACGGATCGGGGTCGGCGCGGCCGATCCGATGCCGGTGCGGACCGTACGGGTCTCGGGGTGCAGCGCCAGGCCGAACGCGCAGACGGCGATGACCATCGCGTTGCGGGAGCCGACCTTGGAGTACTGCTGGGGACCGTCCGCCTTCTTCACGTGGACGGTCTTGATGAGCTCGTCGGCGGCGAGCGCGTTGCGCTTCACGCCGGTGTAGAACTCGTCGATCGGGATCAGGCGGGAGCCGCGTACGGACTCCACCTCGACCTCGGCGCCCGCAGCGAGCAGCGCGGGGTGGGAGTCACCGGCCGGCGAGGCGCAACCGAGGTTGCCGCCGACGCCGCCGCGGTTGCGGATCTGCGGGGACGCGACCGTGTGCGAGGCGAGCGCGAGACCGGGGAGCTCCGTGCGCAGGTTCTCCATGATCTGCGTGTACGGAACGGAGGCGCCCAGCCGGACCACGTCCTCGCCGACCTCCCACTCCCGCAGCAGACCGATGCGGTTCAGGTCCAGGAGGTACTCCGGCCGACGGTGGTCGAAGTTGATCTCGACCATGATGTCGGTGCCACCCGCAATCGGCACAGCTGTGGGGTACTCGGCCTTAGCGGCGAGTGCCTCCTCCCAGCTGGCGGGGCGAAGGAAGTCCATGTGCGGCTCTCTTCTTCTTCATCGTGTCGTTCACTTCAAGCCAGGAGGCCCTCGGGCCCTCGACTGGTCGTTCACGTGCTGTTAACGCGGTGTGGAGTCAGTACACAAGCCGTGCGTCCCTCGGGTGCAGTCACCGAAACCATGAAGGAGTTGGCTGGCGGCCTCCCTCGTCTTGTAGATTCGTATGAAAGGCAGGATGCAACGACCTGCCCGATTTCCAACGGCAACATTCGAGACAGATCGGCGGCGACACCATGCGGCTGCGCGCACTGCTGGAAACCGAGGCGCTGGGGCTGCGGCTGCTGGGCGGCGAGGACGAACTCGACCGGACGGTCCGCGGCGTCATGACGACCGACCTACGAGATCCCAGCCGATACCTCACCGGGGGCGAACTCGTCCTCACCGGCCTGGCGTGGCGAAGAAATTCGGCCGATTCCGAGCCGTTCGTACGAATCCTCGCGAGTGCGGGCGTCGCGGGCCTCGCGGCCGGCGAGGCCGAGCTCGGGGACATCCCCGACGATCTCGTTTCAGCCTGTCGGCGCAACCGGCTGCCGTTGTTCGCTGTGAACGAAGACGTTGCATTCGCCACGATCACGGAGTACGTGGTGCGGCAGGTCTCCGGCGAGCGCGCGGGCGATCTCGCGGCGGTCGTGGACCGCCATCGCCGCCTGATGACCTCGGGTCCCGCGGGCGGTGGACCCGATGTGGTGCTCGATCTGCTCACCACCGACCTCGATCTGCGCGCCTGGGTGCTGTCCCCCACGGGCCGGCAGATCGCCGGCGCGGGCGAACCCCTGGCGCCGGGCGTGTGTGCGGCCCTGGCCGGAGAACACCTGGCGGCGGTCCGCACCGGGCGCAGGGGCCCGCACCGGATCTCCATCCAGGGTATTACGTACTCCCTCTTCCCGATCAGGGGAGCGGGCCGCGGCCCGGGCGGCCCCGGGGCCCGTGACGTGCGCGAAAGCGTGCTCTCGGACTGGCTGCTGGCCGTCGAGGCGGACGCCGGCGACTGGCCGGCCGAGCGGCTCGACCTGCTCCAGGGCGTGACCCAGCTGATCGCCGTCGAGCGCGACCGGCGCGACGCGGCCCGTACGGTGCGCCGCCGGCTCGCCCAGGAGGTGCTGGAGCTGGTCCAGACGGGCGCCGCGCCCGCCGAGATCGCGGCCCGCCTTCGGGTCGCGGCCCCGGTGCTGCTGCCCGGGCTGGGCACCGCCCCGCACTGGCAGGTCGTCGTGGCGCGGGTCGACTGGGACGGCGGGGACATCCCCGGCGGCCCGGTGGCCCAGTCGCTGCTGGAGGAGATCCTCGTCGACCCGTCCGTCTCGGGGCCCGAGCCCTCGGACCGCATCGCCGTGGCCCACGCCGGCGACGAGGCCATCGCCCTCGTACCGCTGCCCGCGCTCCCCGCGGAGCCGGGCGAGGAGAAGGGCCCGGACCGCGCCCTGCACGCCGACGAGCTGCTCTCCGTCGTACGCGAACCCCTGCAGGCGGGCCTCGCCGACGACGGCCGACTCACGCTGGGCGTCAGCGCGGCCGTGCACTCCGCCGAGGGGCTGCGCGGGGCGCTGGAGGAGGCCCGGCACGCCCGCCGGGTCGCCGCGGCGCGCCCGGGCCGGGTCTGCGCGGCCGGCCACCACGAACTGGCCTCGCACGTGCTGCTGCTGCCGTTCGTCCCGGACGACGTGCGCCGCGCCTTCACGGCGCGCCTGCTGGACCCGCTGCGCGACTACGACCGCCGCCACCGCGCGGAGCTCATCCCGACGCTGGAGGCGTTCTTGGACTGCGACGGCTCGTGGACGCGTTGCGCGACGCGGCTGCACCTGCACGTCAACACGCTGCGGTACCGGGTCGGGCGAATCGAGCAGTTGACGGGGCGTGACCTCTCGCGGCTGGAGGACAAGCTCGACTTCTTCCTGGCACTGCGGATGAGCTGAGCGGATCCGGCCCGGGGGGCCGCCCGCGCGGCCGGGAGCCGGCGCGGGGCCCCTGACACGTCGTCCGGACTTTGTGAAAGAGTTCACCCGACCCCTTGGCCGAAGGCTCCGATCCGTGCTCTCATTTCGCCCCAGGGCTCAACGACGTGCTGCTTGGTTGCTTTGGGGAGGGCAATGTGGCGGATACCGCCATGTCCGGTGCCGGATCTACCGGGGGAGACGATCCCCTCCAGCGGGCGATATGGCGGCTGCGCTCGCGCGGCTGTTGGAGCGACGCGGCGGCCCTGCTGACGCCTCACCTGCACGACGCCGGCGCGGCCGTGCAGCGGACCGCGCTGCTGGTCGAGCGGTGCCTGTTCACCGGGCAGGGCTGGGCCGAGGCGGAGGACGCCCTGCGGGTCGCGGAGGCGGTGGCCCACGACGACGACGAGCGGGGCGCGGCGGCCTGCGAGCGCGGGCAGCTGGCGTACGCGGCGACCGTGCTCGGGGTCCGCGACCGCTCGGACGAGGCCCGCTCGGCGCTGGGCCGGGCGGCGGCGCTGCTGTCCCCCGGATCCCGGACCCGCCCGCTGCTGGACTTCCGGCGGGGGCTGGTCGCGGAGCACCTCGCGGACGCCCCGCAGTCGGCCCGTCCCGCGTACCGCCGGGCCCATGCCGGGGCGCTGGCGCACGGGGACACCCTGCTGCTGTCCTTCACCTGGCGCCACCTGGCGGCGCTGTCGCTGCGGGACGGGGAGGTGGCGGAGGCCCGCCAGGGCTTCGCGGAGTCCCTGCGGATCCGCGAGGACCTGGGCTTCCTGATCGGTACGGCCCCCGCGCTGGCGGCCCTGGCCGAAGCCGAACAGGAACCGGAAGCGGCCCGCCTGCGCGCGGAGGCCCGCCGCCTGTTCCACCTCCTGGGCGGCATCCCCACCTGGCTGGCGGACCAGCTCCACCCGGACAGGCCCAGCCCCGCGGGCGTGTAGGCCGGGGCGGAGGCGGGGCCGGGGGCGGCCGGGATGTCCGGGGCCGCGGCGGGTGGGGCAACGGCCCCGCTGGGCCGCCCCCGCGGGGCCGCCCCGGCTCAGCCCACGCCGCAGTGCCTGCGGAGCACCTGCTCCACCAGCGGGAGATCACCCGCAATCAGGGCCTCCAGCAGAACCGTGTGCTCCGCCGCGTCCGCCACGAGCTCCGCCCGCCGGGCCCGCGGAACGCCGGGAAGCGGCCACCGGGACCGCCGGTGGAGGTCCTGCGCCACGGAGACCAGCTGCTCGTTCCCGCCCAGCGACAGCAGCTCCCGGTGGAAGGCCCGGTCCGCGTCGGCGTACCCCGCGGGGTCACCGGCCTCGGCGGCCCCGGCGGCCGCCGACGCCGCCGGCCACAGCGCCGCCCAGGCCTGCGCCGGGACCGCACGGGCCAGCCGCAGCACCACCGGTACCTCCAGCAGGGCCCGTACCTCCGCCAGCTCGGCCATCGCCCGCGGCGTACGCGAGAGCACCCGGAAGCCGCGGTTCGGGAGGCATTCCACCGCCCCCTCCAGCGCCAGCTGCTGCATCGCCTCGCGCACGGGCGTCGCGGAGACGCCGAAGCGCTCCCCCAGAGCGGGCCCGGAGTAGATCTCCCCCGGCACCAGCTCCCCGTCGACGAGCGCCGCGCGCAGCGCGTCGAGCACCTGCCCGCGCACCGAATGCCGCAGCACCTTCTGCGCCGGAATCAGCGCCTCCACCCCGACGCGGGCCGCTTCGCGCACTCGGTCCTCCTCGGGGTCTCGACCTGACGCGTGCCTCCCGAGAATAGGCGAACCGGTCCGGCAGGTGCTGGTACGGCCGCCCTAGATCAGCTAAGGTAAGGCTTACCTCTCTTACTTTCGCCCGTGTGAATCGGTGGTCCCGCCATGCCCGACAGCTCCGTCGTCGCCCTGCCCCCGGCCGGCTCCCCGGTGGCGGACGCGTACGCACGCCTGTCGAAGGCGTACGACCGCCTCCGGGTCGTCGAACGCGCGGCGCACGAGCCCGCCCCCCGCGGTGTGGGGTGGATCGGCGCGGAGGCGCTCGCGGCCGGCGGGGCCGAGGTCGACGGCTACCTCGCCTGGGACGACGCCCAGGTCCTGCGGGACTACGGCCGCCAGGCCCGCCCCGACGTGGTGGCCACCTTCGGGCTGCACCGGTACGCCTGGCCCGCCTGCCTGCTCATCACGGCCCCCTGGTTCCTCGACCGCCGGGTACCCCGCCTGTCGGCGCGGGACGTGGCGTTCCACCGGACCCGGGGCCGCATGAGCGTGCGCGTCGAGTCCTTCGCCTGCCTGCCGGACGATCCGGCGGCCGCTCTCCCCGGGGCCCGTGTCGTGCCCGACGAGGAGGCGCTGCGCGCCGAGGTACGGGCTGCGGTGGCCCACCACCTCGAACCGCTGCTGGACGGCTTCGGCCCGCGCATGCGGCGCGGCCGCCGCGCCCTGTGGGGCATGGTGACCGACGAGATCGTCTCGGGCGTCTGGCACCTGGGCAAGCTCGTGGACGAGGAGGACCGGGCCATGGCCGAGCTGGAGGCGCTGCTGCCCGGCCGGACGGCCCCGTACGCCGCCGGCGCGGCGTTCCGCACGCTCTCCGGCCCCCGCGGCGAACGGCTGGCGACCCGGGACCGGGCCAGCTGCTGCCTCTTCTACACGATCCGGCCCGAGGACACCTGCACCACCTGTCCCCGCACCTGTGACGCGGACCGCATCGTCCGCCTCACGGCTGCCGCCTGACCTCTGAACCCACTCGTACGACTGACCGTAATCGAACTCGACTCCGGTCGTACGAGCGGTAGTTCGAGCCACAACACCCTATCCGGCGGGCCCCACCCCCCGATGGCGTCCACTTGCCCCGAAACCCGCATGCCGGGCCGATCTCCTGCGTCACCATGGCTCCCGAAGGCCGCACACGCGAGGCAGAGGCAAGGGACATCCGCATGAGACTGACCGACATATCGCTGGACTGGCTGCTGCCCGGCAGCCTGCTGATCCTGGGCGTACTTGCGGCAGTTGCGGTACTGGCCCGGGGCAAGCGGGAAGGCGAGAAGGCCGCGGCCGAAGACACCTGGGAGCGCAGCGAAGAACGACGGCGGCGCAAGGAAGCCGTCTACGGAACCGCCTCCTACGTCCTGCTGTTCTGCTGCGCGGCGGTCGCCGCGGCGCTCTCGTTCCACGGGCTCGTCGGCTTCGGCCGGCAGAACCTGAACCTCTCCGGGGGCTGGGAATACCTGGTCCCCTTCGGTCTCGACGGCGCCGCCATGTTCTGCTCGGTGCTCGCCGTCCGCGAGGCGAGCCACGGAGACGCGGCCCTCGGCTCCCGCATGCTGGTCTGGCTGTTCGCGGGCGCGGCCGCCTGGTTCAACTGGGTGCACGCGCCGCGGGGCATCGGGCACGACGGCGCTCCGCAGTTCTTCTCCGGCATGTCGCTCTCGGCGGCCGTCCTCTTCGACCGCGCCCTCAAGCAGACCCGCCGGGCCGCCCTGCGCGAACAGGGCCTGATCCCCAGGCCGTTGCCGCAGATCCGGATGGTCCGCTGGCTGCGGGCCCCCCGGGAGACCTTCGGCGCCTGGTCGCTCATGCTGCTGGAGGGGGTCCGCACCCTCGACGAGGCGGTGGACGAGGTACGCGAGGACAAGCGCGAGCGGGAGCAGGACCGCCACCGCCGGCGCGATCAGAACCGTCTGGACCGGGCCCGCATCAAGGCCCTGGGCAGGCAGAACCGGGCGTTCGGACGATCCCGCGCCCGCCAGGTCGACGTGCCGGGGCTGGCCCCCGGGTCGGGCTCCGCGCCGGTCGGCGCGGAGCCGGCCATACCGGAAACGGGACAGCTGCCCGCCCCGCCCCGCCGGCCCTCCCTGCAGGCCGTACACGGCCCCGAGACCGCTGAGGTGACCGGCAATCGGACGGTGGACCTGACCGCCGAGGACGACACCCAGACCATCCCCCGTCTCGACTCGCTCGAACGCAAACTCAAGGATCTGGAGCAGCAGTTCGGCTGATGACCGCACGCCGGAACGACCCCACGGGGCCCGCCTTTCAGGCGGGCCCCGCGTCGTACGCCCCGGAGTAGGCCCGGCCCCCGAGGGCGCCGCCCAACTCGAACCACACCACCTTGCCGCCCGCCTGGACGGGCGCGTCCACGCCCCAGGCGTCCGCGAGGGCCTGCACCAGCATCAGTCCCCGGCCGTGCGTACCGTCGTCGGCGGTCGGTACGTACGGCCGGGGCCGGCGCGAGACGTAGTCCCGGACCTCCACCCTCAGCCGGTCCGCGGCGAGCCTCGCGGACACCTCGGCGCCCTGGTCGGTGTGGACGAGGGCGTTGGTGACGAGCTCGGTGATCAGCAGCTCGGCCACCTCGGCGGTATCGGCCGGACACCGGTGGCGCATCAACTCCCGTAACGCCCTGCGCACTTCGCCCACCGCCTTGTGATCCGCCCGGCGTATGCTTCGGGTGATCTCCAGCGCGTCCACCGCTCTCCCGTCCTGGACGGACGGTTCACGCGGTTCTGGCCGCCCTCTCCCCCACTGCTTCCCGGTCTTCGCCCCCACCCGCACGGCGATGTCCTCCCCCGTAAGTTCCCGTGGTCTCGAACTGGTCTACGGGGATGCATGCCCGCCGGGGCAATCCGCACTCCTGCGGGCTTGCGGGGGCGGCACGTCGCACGGGCCGGATCGAGCCATCCGGATCATCCTTCCCGCGCCACTTCGAAGCAGGGTCCTTCGTCGGAAAGAGCGAAACCGGTCACCCTCTCGACACCGATCCCGGTGGGAACCGACAGGGCGCCGAAACCGGTCGCCCCGTCCACCGCGGCGGGCCCCTCGTGCCGGAACCCGCCCCTCAGAGCCCCCGCGAGCTGCCCGGGCCCCCTCCTCCCGGGCTCCGAACGCCCCCGCCGCAGGGCCGGTCGCCGCGCGATCCGGGTGGTGGCGGGCCGTTCCGCACGAAGGAAGGCCGGAAACCGGCATCTGCAACTAGGCCATTTCGCAGGGTGAGTTGTCGAAGAGGACCACTTTGACGGGCAGGTCGTACTGCACCGGGGTGAGGAAATCTCCCATCAGCAGGGAGAACCGCCGTCACCCGGCATCGACACCACTTGACGGCCGCGACCGGCGCACCGCGCGCCGCTTTCCGTTCGGGGAAAGATAGCGCGCCGCCCACACGTTGCACATGCCCGTGCCGACGGTGAACGCCGCACCCCGCCGGCAGCCGGTCCGGCTCCACCGGATTCACCCGAATGGAGTAACCCAACGCGCCGCCCGAACGGGTGAAGATCAAGCTGGTCAGTGGCCCAACCAAGCCAATCCTCGAAAGGGGACCCACATGCGCATTCGACGAATTTTCGTCGCCGTCATCGCCACGGCATCCTTCGCCGGGCTCGGCCTCGCAGGTGCCGCCACCGCCACAGCCGCCACCCACAACGCCACCGCCACCGCCCACACCGAGAGCCTCACCCCGGGTGAGTGCACGGACGCCGGCGGAAAGGTGGTCGGGATGACGTGCGTGGGCGGTTCGAAGGACGGGCAGATGGTCGACTGACCCTACGCAACCCCACTGGGCGCCCCGCAGCCATGTGCTGCGGGGCCGCTCCCGCGCGAGCACCCCGCACCAGCGCGATCACGCCTCCCAGACGGCGGCTGCCGTCCGGTCGTCGGCGTAGCCCTTGAGGCGGAGCTGGGTGTCCGCGAGGAAGGACGCCAGGCCGGGGGGCTCGGGGTCGGCCCAGCGGGCCGCGAGCTCGGCCGAAAGCAGAGCCTCCTCGCGCATGGGGTCGGCGAGCCCGCCGGAGCACAGGAGCAGGGTGTCGCGGGGCCGGGCCGCGGCGGCGCGGAACCGGAACCCGTCGGCGGAGTCCCCGGCGGGTTCCGGCTCCAGGTCCTGCCACGCTCCGTCCCGGAGCCGGAACAGGCCGCCGGCGCCCGAGCCGAAACAGACGCGGGTCTTGCACTCGGGGTCGATGGGGAGCAGCAGGACGCGCAGGCCGGCGGTGTACGCCTCCTCCGGGAGCCCGAGCTCGGCGGCGTGGGCGCGCAGGCGGCCGTAGCCGCGGTCCGTGAGCCGCTGGAGCCCTGAGCGCAGGGCCTCGCGCCGGCCGGCGCGGATGTCGTCGGCGAGGCGCTCGCGGCTGCGGCCGACGGCGGAGGCGATCCACCGGCACAGCTCGGCGGCGGCCTCGGCCGCCCCGGGGGCGGAGCGGTCGCCTCCGGCGAGGGCGGCGACGACGAGGGCGTCGTCGCCGGTGCCGAAGCGGGCGGTCAGCAGGAAGTCCCGCCGGGCCTCGCCGCGGAACCGGGCGGAGTCCCCGCGCACGGAGGTGGCCCGCAGGGTGTACGCCCCGTGCCGGGCCCCTTCGAGCACGGTGTCGGGCACGAGCTCGTCCAGCGCCCCGGGATCGGCGACGGGCAGGGCCCCCGGCTCGGCGGCGTACGTGGGCGCCCGGTCCCCGAGGAACCCCACGACGGGCCGCTCCCCACCCCCGACACCGGCATCGACACCGGCCCCGGACCAGGGCTCGCCGGCAACGGGATCCCCGGCCAGCGGCCGGACGTCGGCGCGGGCCGTCACATCGGCCGCGGGCGGGGCCTCGGCAGGCCAGGAGCCGGGCCGGGCACCGGGGGCTTCCCATGGCGCCGCAGGCTCCGTGCCGGCGTCCGCCTCCCGGTCCGCGCTCGTCCCGGCGCCGGGTCCGGTCGACGGCTCGGGGCCTGTCCCGGTCCGGGACGGCCCTCCCGGACCGGCCGGAGGCTCGGAGCCGGGCCGCGGACCGGCGACCGGCCGGCCGCCGGGGGCCTCCCACGGAGCCGCAGGCTCGGCGTCGGAGCCCGGATCGCGTGCGGGGCCGGCCCCGGGCGAGGGCTCGCGCCAGGGCCGGGTTCCCGGACCGGTCGCGGCTGCGGCCTCGGGATCGGGATCGGGGCGAGTGGTCCCGGGGGCCGGGCCGGGCCGGGCGCCCCAGTGCCGGACCGGCCGTTCGGACGGTTCCTCCGGGAGCACCGGCGGCACCGTCACACTGCCCAGGCCGTACCCCGTCATCCCCGGTTCCCGGGGGTCCCGGGGCGGCGGCCCCGGCTCCGGATCGGCCTCCCGGCGCGGCCGGGGCAGCACGGAGGGCACCGGCGGCACCGGCGGCACCGGCGGCACGGAACCCGGCCCCCACTCGGGCGGTACGGCCCCGGGCCGGCGCCCGGCCCCGGCCGCCGGTGGCACGGACGGGGCGGGGCCCGGAGGGGCGGCGGGCGGGGGTGGCGCGGCTCCCGGCGGCGCGGGCGGCTCGGCTCCCGGCGGCTCGGCTCCCGGCGCCACGGACCCGGCCGGCCCCGGCGGGCCCTGGTGCGGGACCCGGTGTGTGAGGGACGACGCCGAGCGGAAGCGGGATTCCAGGGTGTCGCCCGGGTCCGGGGTGGGGGCCGGGTCCGGGTCCGGGGTTCCGTACAGCTTCTGCCACCAGTCGTCCGCGCCCTGCTGACTCATGGGCCCATTCTTGGCCCCCCGCAGCGGCAGAAAACGTCGAATACGCGAAAAGGGGTCCTCCGGGCCGCCGCCCGGTGGACCCCTTCCGTATCTCTCGTACGACCTAACGGATGTCGTACGCCCGCACGACCGTCTGGGCGACGGCCGCGCCGTTCACGTCGGTGAGCTCCACCTTCAGCGAAACCTGCCGGCCGGCTTCGGCGCCGGCGTGGTCGACGACCGCCGACCACCGCCCGTTCCGCTCGGTGACGGCCGCCTGCGTCCAGTGCTCACCGTCGTACGAGTACGCCAGCTTCGCCGACTTCAGCGCCCCCGGCGCGTACCCCGCGTGCCCCGTGACCCCCAGCCCGATCGTCTGCCCGTTCGCCGCCGGCAGCGTCTTCATGCCGTCCGCCGGGATCGAGACCGACGGGAACAGGATCGGGAGGGACTGGGAGTACTGGGCCGGATCCTGGTGCGAGCGGAAGGTCCACGTCGTGGTCACCGCCTGCGAACGCTGCCAGGTCCGCGCCGGCTGCCCGAACTTCTCGATCTGCTGCGTCAGTTCGTACGTGGCTTCCTGCGCCGGGACCTCGAAGACCCCGGACGGGTACCAGCTGTCGCCGATCTGCTCTCCGTCCCGCTTCAGGACCAGCCCCCCGGCGTCCCCGAAGGAGCCCGGCTGCGCGAAGTGTCCGCTGTCGCCCCACATCGCGGAGGCGAAGCCGATCAGGTTGCCCTGCCGCTCGGCGGCCAGCTGCGGCCTGCCCGCGAGGTCACGCCCGGCGACCGGCCCGATGACCCCGTCGTACCAGCTCTCGCTCCGCTCGGAGCCCTTGGCGTACGTGCGCTGCCGGTCGGTCATGAGCTCGCCCCAGGGGAAGCTGCTGGAGACCAGGTGGTCCCAGGCCGTGTCCCCGGCGGAGTAGAACTCGGTGCGCTCGCCCGGTACGGCGACCGTGTCCAGACCGCCGAAGTACACGGCGTTGCCGAGCGGCCGGTACGCGCCGGTCAGGTCGGTGAAGTCGGCGGCGACGCCCATCGAGTGGTACGTGGACTCCACCGCGCCGAGGTCGCGGTCCCGCACCCGGTAGGTCCGGTCCCCCCGCACCTCGCCCTGCTCCACCTGCGCGAGGTTGTAGACGTAGGGGCTCCTCGCGCCGCCCTTCCAGTTGAGCGTGACCTTGCCCGCGGCGAGCCGCGCCAGCAGTGCCTGCGCCTCCCCGCGCTCGATGGTCAGCGCCGGAAGCGAGCCGCCCGTGTAGCCGGTGAAGCCGGTCCAGCGGCCGGGGGCCTCGCGGTGGGCGAGGACGGCCTTGGCACCGGCCGCCCTGGCGTGGTCCGCGACCTCGTACAACGAGCCGTCCACCGCCTTGACCAGGACGATCGCACCCTTCACAGCCGCGGCCGCGAGCTCCTCGGGCGTACCGGCGCCCGCGTCGACCAGCGGCGCGCTGCCCGCTCCGTCGAGGTTGTCGCTGCCCGTCGAGGCGGTGATCGGGTGCAGCGCCGGGCCGCCCGCGACCTTCAGCTCGGAGATCAGCGGAGCGGCCGCCCGCCAGTAGCTGCCGAACTCGAACTCGCCCTCGTGCGCCCGGCCTTCGACCGAGGCGTAGTACCCGCGGATCGTCCGCCCGCCCATCGCCGTGCCCGCGTGCAGCCAGGACCGGTCCCAGTACCGGGAGAAGGCGAGGGTGGTGCTGCGGGCTTCGGTGGGCCGGTCGGTCGCGATCGAGAGCCGGGCCGCCTTGCGGGCGTCCAGCACGACCACGGTGTCCTTCTTGACCTCCGTCTGGGGGCGGCCCAGGTAGGCGAGGGAGTCGTACAGCGCGGCCCCGTCGCCGGCGTCGGGGGTGCCGACGAAGGCGGAGAGGAAGTAGGAGCCCGGGCGCACCCGGTAGACCTGGTCCGCGGCCCCGTCGTTGAAGCGGCGCTCCCCGCTGGCGTCGTCGGTGCCGATGACGTCGAGGGAGGAGGGTCCGGCGGCCGGCTTGCCCGCGCGGTCGATCAGCTTCACCCGCAGGGTGACGGTCTCCGGCTCCACGTACAGCGAGAAGGGCGTGGAGACGTGCACTCCGTCGGCCGTGGCGACGACGCGTCCGGTGACGTCCCCGTACTGGGAGCGCTCCAGCCGGGCCGCCGGGTCGAGGGCGAGGGGCACCTTGACGGTGGCGCCGGCCGGGACGGTCACCGCAGTGCGGTCCAGGGCCGCGATCCGGCTGCGGACGGCCGAGCCGTCGTTGCCGGTGACCTTCTCGACGGCGAGGTCCAGGGTGACGGGCCGGGTGCCCGCGTTGGTGTACGGGATGTCGACGCCCGTCCGGTCGCTGCGGTCCTGCGGCCAGGCGTACGAGCCGCCCTGCACGGCCGGGGCGCTCGTCACGGTGGTGTCGACGGCCGCCTTCACGTCGAGGCGGCCGCCGCCGGTCTGGCGTACGTCCCCGGGGACACCGGAGTTCGCGGAGCCGACGAGGGCGGCCTTGACCTGCCGGGCGGTCCAGTCGGGGTGGCGCTGCTTGACGATGGCGGCGGCGCCCGCGACGTGCGGGGTGGCCATCGAGGTGCCGGACATGGACTGGTACGCGTACACCCCGCGCCCGCCCATGGCGGCGGCGGAGATCCCGACCCCGGGGGCGGCGATCTCGGGCTTGAGGGTGTGCTGGAGTCCGGCGGGGCCGCGGCTGGAGAAGGAGGCCGTGGTGTCGTCGCGGTCCACGGCGCCGACGGTGAGCACGCTGGGCGCGCAACCGGGCGAGGAGACCGTGTTGTTGCCGGGGCCGGAGTTGCCTGCGGCGATGACGAAGAGGGTGGAGCCGCTCTGCGCGAGCCGCTCGGCGGCGGCCGACATGGGGTCGTCGCAGGTGGTCCGCGAGGGGTCGCCGAGGCTCATGGAGACCACGTCGGCCTTGCTCTCGACGGCCCACTCCATGCCGGCGATGATCCACGAATCGAGGCCGTAGCCCTGGTCGTCCAGGACCTTGCCGCTCAGCAGTTCGGCGCCCGGCGCGACGCCCTTCTTGGCGCCGCCGCTCTCGGCTCCGGAGCCGCCGACGGTGGAGATGGTGTGGGTGCCGTGGCCCTGGCGGTCCGCGTCGGTGTCGGAGTCGGTGAAGTTCTTCGACGCCGAGACCCGGCCCTTGAGGTCCGGGTGCTCCAGGTCGGTGCCGGTGTCGAGGACGGCGACCTTGGTGCCCTTGCCGTCGTAGCCGGCCGCCCAGGCGGCGGGCGCGTTCACCTGCTTCGTCGAACGCTCCAGGTTCGCCCGGACCTTGCCGTCCAGCCACAGCTTCTTCAGACCGCCGGCCGCGCGGGAGCGGGTGTCGGTGACGTCGGCCCAGAAGGCGGCGGCCTGCTGCTTGTCGGCGGCGAGGGCGACGGCCCCGATCGAGCCGAGCACGAGGGAGCGCTCGGCGCCGCGGGGGGCGGGCGGCGTGCTGCGCGCCAGGTCCGGGGATCCGTCGTAGACCGCGATGAGCGGGAGCTTCTTGGTGCGGGCGTCGTCGTAGCCCTGCCGGATCAGGCCGGTGACGTTGAAGAGCTCGTGGTCGACCTTGCCGGCGGCGAGGGCCTTGACCGCGCTCTCGGGGTAGACGTAGAGGTCCTTGCCGTTCTGGCGCGTCTGCACGAGCGGCTGCGAGCCGTCCTCGCGCGGCATGGCGGTGGCGGCGGGGCGCCCGGCCGGGTCGGTGGAGACCAGGATCCGGTCGCCGGTGACCAGGGTCACGGTGACCGTGGCCGTGGGCTGTCCCCCGGCCGTTTCGCTCCCCGTGATCGGTCTCTTCCCTGCTCCGCCGGGCGCTCCGTCGATCGGCTGTGCCGCCGACGGGCCGATGGCGGTGACGGCCAGGACGGCCGCGGCGGCCGCTCCCACCGCCGTACGCGATATCGGGCGCATCGCTCTCCCCAGGTGAATTCCGGCCAACTGCTGCATTGCACGGCAAAGCTGCCCGCAAGTGGCTTCTGACCGGCGGATGTTGGTGCTGCGGTGGCGTCACCCTGGCAGAGAGGCGGGAGGTGCGGCGATGATGTCCGCGGCGGGTTTGCGCCGTGGCCGCTTCCCGCCACGAACGGTGTGGAGAGGGTGGGTGGACCGCTTGCTGAACGCCATAGGCCTGGACGAGGGCCAGGAGTCGGCGTACCGCGTACTGGTGGCGCTGGGGGCGGCGGAGGTGCCCGACCTCGCGCACCGGCTGACCCTGCCGGTACCGCAGACCGAGCGGGCGCTGCGGCATCTGGAGCGGCACGGGCTGGCGGCGCAGTCCTCCACCCGGCCCGGGCGCTGGGTGGCGGCCCCGCCGGGGGTGGCGCTGGGGGCGCTGCTGACGCAGCAGCGGCACGAGCTGGAGCAGGCGGAGCTGGCGGCGGCGCTGCTGGCGCAGGAGTACCGGGCGGAGGCCGCCGAGCCGGCGGTGCACGACCTGGTGGAGGTGGTGACGGGCGCGAGCGCGGTGGCGCACCGCTTCCACCAGCTCCAGCTGGGCGCGGCGGAGGAGGTGTGCGCGCTGGTCAGCGGCCGGCCCCAGGTGGTCACCGGGATGGAGAACGAGGCCGAGGAGCGGGCCGCCGTGCGGGGTGTGGCGTACCGGGTGGTGATCGAGCGGGAGGTACTGGCCCTGCCCACCGGGATCAGGGAGGCGTCGACCGCGCTCGCGCGGGGTGAACAGGTCCGGGTGACGGGCGAGGTCCCGACCAAGCTGGTGATCGCCGACCGCTCCCTGGCGATGGTCCCGCTGACGGCGCGCGGGGCGGAGCCGGCGGCGCTGGTGGTGCACGCGTCGGGTCTGCTGGAGTCCCTGATGGGGCTCTTCGAGGCGGTGTGGCGCGAGGCGCTGCCGCTGCGGCTCGGGGCGACGGGTTCGGCGGAGGAGTCGGGGGGCGTGCCGGACACCACGGACCTGGAGATCCTGACGCTGCTGCTGGCGGGGATGACGGACGCGAGCGTGGCGAAGCACCTGGAGCTGGGGCTGCGGACGGTGCAGCGGCGGGTCAAGGGCCTGATGGAGCTGTCCGGGGTCACGACGCGGCTCCAGCTGGGCTGGCACGCGTACGAGAGGGGCTGGGTGGCCCGGTAGGAGTGGCCTGGCGGCCGGATGGCTGGGTGGCCCGATGGGCCACGGTCGGTCAGGCTGAGCGCATGGATCTGCCTCAGCTGCTCCTGGTGGGGCTGGTGCTCCTGCTCGGGGTGCTCGGGGTGCTGGTCCCGGGCGTTCCGGGCACCTGGCTGGTCTGGGCGGGGGTCATGTGGTGGGCGCTGCACGAGCGGTCGGCGCTCGCATGGTCCCTGCTGGTCGCGACGACGGCGCTGCTGCTGGTGGTCCAGGTGGTCAAGTGGCAGTTGCCGCCGCGGCAGCTGCGCGGGGTGGGGGTCAGCCGCCGGATGGCGGCGTACGCGGGCGCGGGCGCGCTGCTCGGCTTCGTGGTGATCCCGGTGCTGGGGGCGGTTCCGGGCTTCATGGGCGGCATCTACCTGTGCGAGCGGCTGCGGCTGGGCACGCACGGCGAGGCCTGGGCCTCGGTACGGGCGGTGATGCGGGCGGTGGGCACGAGCGTGCTGGTGGAACTGCTCGCGTGCCTGATGGTGGTGGGCGCCTGGCTCGGCGCGGTGGTGGCGGACTGACTCGGGGCGGGCGGGGCGGTCGGGCGGCTCGGGCGGGCGGGGCGGCTCGGGCCGCGCCGTTCGGATCGTGCCGGGCTCACGGCGTAGGGCCATGGATCTACGTCTGCTCGGCCGCAGGCCCGATGCGGGGGGTGCGGGGCGCTGCGAGGCTGGGTTCCATGACGGAGTTCGAGGGTTTCAGCGAGACGCAGCTGGCGTACCTGCGCTCGCAGCGGCTGGGGCGGCTGGCGACGGTGGACGCGACCGGGCAGCCGCAGGCCAACCCCGTGGGGTTCTTCCCGCAGGAGGACGGAACGGTCCTGGTGGGCGGCATGGCCATGGGGTCGACGAAGAAGTGGCGCAACCTGGAGAAGAACCCGCGGCTCTCGCTCGTGGTGGACGATCTGGCGAGCACCCGGCCCTGGAAGGTCCGCGGCGTCGAGATCCGCGGCCGGGCCACGCTGGAGGTGGGCCCGCACGCGCTGGGCCCGCACTTCAGCCCGGAGGTGATCCGGATCCACCCGGACCGGGTGTTCGCGTGGGGCCTGGACGAGGCCTGACCCGTGGGTGCCCGGGCACCTGCCCTCCTCGGGGGAGGGGCAGGCGCCCGGGGGCGGGGCTCAGTGCCGGCCGCCGCGCTTCGCCGCGTAATTGGCGCGGCCCTCCGCCGACTTGATGCGCCAGTCCCGGCGGATCTCGTTGCGGAGGCGGGCGTCCGTCTTGGCGACGATCCGCTCGTTCTCGCGGAGCAGCTTGCGGTAGCTCTCCAGGCGCCGCTCCGGCAGTTCGCCGTTGTCGACCGCCGCGAGCACGGCGCACCCCGGCTCGGCCTCGTGCACGCAGTCGTGGAAGCGGCAGTCGGCCGCGTACTCCTCGATCTCCGAGAAGACCTGGCCGACCCCGGTCCCGGCGTCCCACAGGCCGACGCCCCGCAGTCCGGGCGTGTCGATGAGGACGCCCCCGCCGGGCAGTGCCAGCAGGTTGCGGGTGGTCGTCGTGTGCCGGCCCTTGCCGTCCGCGTCGCGGGTGGCCTGGACCGCCATGACGTCGGAGCCGAGCAGCGCGTTCGCCAGCGTGGACTTGCCCGCGCCCGAGATGCCGAGCAGCACGCTCGTACCGCCGGCGACGATCGCCGCCAGTACGTCCGTGCCCTCCCCGGTGTGCGAGGACACGGTGAGGACCGCGACGCCGGGCGCCGTGGTCTCCACGTCCTGGACCAGGTGCGCGAGCGTCACCGGGTCCGGTACGAGGTCGGCCTTGGTCAGGACGACCAGCGGCTGCGCCCCGGACTCCCAGGCGAGGGCCAGGAAGCGCTCGATGCGGCCGAGGTCCAGCTCGACGGCCAGGGAGACCGCGATGATCGCGTGGTCGACGTTGGCGGCGAGGATCTGTCCCTCGGACCGCTTCGAGGAGGTGGAGCGCACGAAGGCGGTCCGGCGCGGCAGGTACGTCTTGACGTACCTGGGGTTGCCGGCCGCCTCGACGACGGCCCAGTCGCCGGTGCAGATGACGCGGAGCGGGTCGTGCGGGGTGACGAAGGCGGTGTCGGCGTGGACGATGCCGTCCGCGGTCATGACGTCGCACTGGCCGCGGTCCACGCGCACCACACGGCCGGGCACCAGGTCCTGGCCGGTGTACGGGGCGTACTCGGCCTCCCACGCCTCGTCCCAGCCGAAGGGGGCGAGGGCGGACGCGTACGCGGAGGAAGAAGACGGGTGGGAAGAAGAGAAAGACAAGGGAAACCCTTCACAGGGTGGCCCCGGCAGCGCGCGCTCAGCGGCGCGCGAAGAGGTGTGAGGTCAGCCGGAGACCACGGAAGTGACATTGATGGCCTTCTGGATGCGGGCAGCGCCCTGCGCAACGACAGTCATCAACGAACTCACCTCCGGGTCATGCACGTACTGGCAGTTCCGCACCGATCGGCGGGAACCGGATCACCGTAGCAAGTGGCCTCCGGAGCGCGCCAACTCTTTTTCGGGTTTCTTTTCGGGCTTCTTTTTCCACCACTCGGCCACTCGGCCACTCGGCCACTCGGCCGGGAGCGTGTCCGATTCGTTCAAGACCGGCGTGCCGGTCCGCTCCTAGCCTGGCCGCATGACTTCCCGAACGACTCCCCGACTCGACATGATCGGCCTCGTCGTCTCCGACATGGCCGCCTCGCTCGCCTTCTACCGCCGTCTGGGCCTGGACCTCCCGGCCGGCGCGGAGGAGCAGCCGCACGTGGAAACCGTCCTCCCCGGCGGGCTCCGGATCGGCTTCGACACGCAGGACGTGGTCCGCTCCTTCGACCCGTCCTGGACCCCGCCCACCGGCGGCGGCCGGCGGGAGCTCGCATTCCTGTGCGGGTCCCCCGCCGAGGTGGACGCGGTGTACGCCGAGCTGACGGACGCCGGGTACGAGGGCCATCTGGAGCCCTGGGACGCCGTCTGGGGGCAGCGCTACGCCGCCGTGCTCGACCCGGACGGCTGCGCGGTGTCCCTGTTCGCCGCCGCTCAGGAGCCGGCCGCGGACCCGGCCGGGGCGTAGGCCGCCGCGTAGGCCCCCGCAGTGGTCCCGGCCAGCGTCCGGACCTCGCGGGCGAAGTGGGCCTGGTCGGCGTAGCCGGCCCGGTGGGCCACCTCGGCCTGCGGCAGCCCCCGCCTGGCCAGCTCCAGCGCCCGCTGGAGCCGCAGCACGCGCCCGAGCGTGCGGGGTCCGTAGCCGAAGGCGTCGAGGGAGCGCCGGTGGAGCTGGCGGGGCCCGAGGCCGACCACCGCCGCCACGGCGGCGACGGACTCCCCCGCGCGGAGCCCGGCGGCCACGCGCGAGGCCAGGGGGTCGGGGGGAGCGCTCCGCGCCGCGCGGCCGCGGGCCAGCCGCTCCAGCCCCGCGCCGGGGTCCTCGTACGCGCTCATCCGCTCGGCGAGGGCGCGCACCTGCGGCTCCGGCCAGAGGTCGGCGAGCTCGATCCGGCGGTCGCGCAGCTCGTGCGCCGGGACGCCGAGCAGCGCGGGCGCCGTTCCCGGGGCGAACCTCAGCCCGGCGAAGGCGCCGCCCGGCACCTCCCCGGCGGGGTGCGGCCCGGTGTCGGGGCCTGCCACCAGCAGCCGCCCGCCCACCCACAGCAGGTCCATGCAGCCGTCGGGCAGCACGGGCCCGCCCGGGGCTCCGGTGCGCCGCCAGACGACCGCGCCGGGCACCAGCGGGGACGGCCGTTCCTCGTACACAGCCGCCACGCTACGCCTTCGCCCCGGGCCGGGCCGGGCCGGGCTGGGCTGGGCTGGGCCGGGCTGGGCTGGGCCGGGCTGGGCGGGGCCGGTCGAGGTCAGTGCTTGCGCAGCCGGGCCGAGTAGTCCTCCGGCGGCAGGAACTTCGACCAGCGCTCCGGGAACTCGGAGGGCATCGCGCCGTCCCCGTCCTCGTCGTCCTCCGACTCGCCCTCGGCCAGGGCCCGCCAGGCGGCGGCGCGCGCGATCAGCTGTGCGGCCTCCGCCTCGCGGGCCCGCTCGTTCGCCTCGCGGGCCGCGGCGGTGGCCACCGAGGGCCAGACGCGGTCGATGGCGGCGTTCACGGCCGCGCCGACGAGCACGGCGAAGGCGGACACGCCGATCCACAGCAGGACGGCCACGGGGGCGGCCAGCGAGCCGTAGATGGTCGGGCCCTCGACGGTGTTCGTCAGGTAGATCCGCAGCAGGAACGAGCCCAGCACCCACATGGCGAGCGCCACGAGCGCGCCCGGGACGTCCTCGATCCACGGGGAGCGCACGGGTACGGACACGTGGTAGAGCGTGGTCAGGAAGGCGATGGACAGCAAGGTGACGATCGGCCAGTACAGGACGGCGATCACCTCGGTGCTCCAGGGCACCCAGCGGACGACCGCGTCGGGCCCGGCCACCATCAGCGGCAGCACGACGGCGCCGATCACCAGGGCGACGACGTACAGCAGGAAGGCGAGCAGCCGGGTCTTGACGATGCCGCGCTGGCCGTCGAGCCCGTACATCACGGTGATGGTGTCGATGAAGACGTTGACGGCGCGCGAGCCCGACCAGAGGGCGAAGGCGAAACCGAGGGAGATCAGGTCCGGGCGGCCGGCCTTGGTGACGTCGTCGAGCATCGGTTTCGCGATGTCGTTGACGCCCCGGTCGGAGAGGACGGTGCCGACCGCGTTGAGGATGTTCTCCTCGATGGAGGCCACGAAGGTGCCGCCCGTCCAGCCGTCGACGTAGCCGAGGAGGCCCAGGAGGCCCAGGAACAGCGGCGGCAGCGAGAGCAGCGTGAAGAACGCCGCCTCCGCCGCGAGGCCGAGGATCCGGTACTCGATGCACGAGTTGACGGTGTCTTTCAGCAGCAGCCACGCCATCTTGCGCTTGGAGACGTTGCGGTAGAGGGCACGGGCCCGGTGGAGTCGCCCGGGGACCCGCTCGTGGACCCGCTCGGGTGTTTCTTTTGCTGGCTGCACGTCCTTACGGTATCCGCATGGCAGCCACCACCCACACAGTCACCAACCAGGTCCCTCCCCTGGTGGGCTACGACGTCTACGGCACCGACCGGGCACTGCGGGAGGGAGTGGAGCGCCACCTCGCGGCCGCGGCGCCCGAACTCCTCGGAGAGGTGCGGGAGGAGCTCCACGAGCTCGGGCGCACCGCGGGTTCGGCGCAGGCCCTGCGGTGGGGTGCGATGGCGAACGAGAACCCGCCGGAACTGCACACGCACGACCGCTACGGCAACCGGATCGACGAGGTGGAGTTCCACCCGGCCTGGCACCGGTTGCTGGGGCACGCGGTGGGCGCCGGGCTGACCGACGCGTGGGGGCGCCCGGCCGGACACCTGCGCCGTGCGGCCGGGTTCCTCGTGTGGTCCCAGGCGGAGGCGGGGCACGGCTGTCCGGTCTCGATGACCCATGCGGCGGTACCGGCGCTGCGGACGGATCCGGAGCTGGCGGCGGAGTGGGAGCCGCGGCTGACCTCGCACGTGTACGAGCAGGACCTGCGGCCGGCGGCGCAGAAGGCCGGGGTGCTGTTCGGCATGGGGATGACGGAGAAGCAGGGCGGCAGCGACGTACGGGCGAACACGACGGCGGCGAAGCCCCTGGACGCGTCGGGCGAGTACCTGCTGACGGGGCACAAGTGGTTCTGCTCGGCGCCGATGTCGGACGCCTTCCTGGTACTGGCGCAGGTGGCCTCCTCCGGAGGGGACGGTCTGACGTGCTTCCTGGTGCCGCGGGTGCTCCCGGACGGCACGCGCAACGTGTTCGCGATCCAGCGGCTGAAGGACAAGCTGGGCAACCGGTCGAACGCCTCGGCCGAGGTGGAGTTCGACGGGACGTGGGCGCGACGGGTCGGCGAGGAGGGTCGGGGGGTGCGGGCCATCATCGGGATGGTCTCGGCGACCCGGCTGGACTGCGTGCTGGGCGCGGCGGCGCAGATGCGGCAGGCGCTGACGCAGGCCGTGCACCATGCGGAGCACCGCTCTGCTTTCGGAGCACGGCTCATCGAGCAGCCGCTGATGCGCAACGTGCTGGCCGACCTCGCCCTGGAGTCGGAGGCGGCGACGGTGCTGGGGCTGCGCCTGGCGGCCGCCTACGACGCCGGGACGGAGCAGGAGCGGGCTTTCCTGCGCATCGCGGTGCCCGCCGCGAAGTACTGGGTGACCAAGCGGTGTACGCCGATGGTGGCGGAGGCCCTGGAGTGTCTGGGCGGCAACGGCTACGTCGAGGAGTCCGGGCTGCCGAGGCTGCTGCGCGAGTCCCCGCTGAACTCGATCTGGGAGGGGTCGGGCAACGTGCAGGCCCTGGACGTGCTGCGGGCCCTGCAGCGGGAGCCGATGGCGCTGAACGCCTTCCTCCAGGAGGTCGGGCGGGCGCGCGGCGCCGACCACCGGCTGGATTCGGCCATCAAGGGGCTGCTGACGGAGCTCGCGGACCTGGAGGGCATCGAGGCGCGGGCGCGCCGGGTGGTGGAGCGCATGGCCCTGGTGCTCCAGGGCTCGCTGCTGGTGCGCTGGGCGCCGCCGGAGGTGGCGGACGCGTTCTGCGCCTCGCGTCTGGGCGGCGACTGGGGCGCGGCCTTCGGCACGCTGCCGCACAGCCTGCATCTGGGCGCGCTGGTCGAACGGGCGCGGATCGCGGGCTAGGTTCGGGTACCTGTCCCCAAACAGGTCCGAGCCGGGATCCGGGCCCGCCGACCGGGAGCAGGGGTGGCGCCGCGCCGACTCGGCACCACCCCTGATCCGAAAGCCCCGAGGAGGAGCTGTCACGCCGCGAGGCGACGTACGGACAGTTTCGGTCGGGTGCCCGGTCATCGGCGAGAGTTGCATACCGTTGCAACCCTCTGAGTCCTCTGAGTCCTCTGAGTTCTCGGCACTCTCGGCGTTCTCTGCGTTCTCTGCGTTCTCTGCCTTTCGTTCCGCACGGGGAGGTTCCGGTGGCCTACACCGCAGGCAGCACGGTCGATGTGGCACGCATCTCGGCCATGGACGCGCGGGAGGCCGCGCGTCTGCTCAAGGGCGTACGGGCGGCGGCGCTGGCGGGGGACCGGCCGCCGGCGGAACCCCGCCCGCAGATCGCCGAGTCCTGGCGCCGGATGCTGGCCGGCGGGGTGCACCCGGACCGGGACGCGCGCTCGCGGATGCTGTCGGCGGCCGAGACGGAGGAGCGGCGGCACGTCTCGCCGCTGCGGGAGATCCTGCCGGTGCTGCGCGAGGGGCTGCTGCCGGCGCTGGACACGGCGCTGCACATCATGGTCGTCGCCGACGCGGAGGGGCGGCTGCTGTGGCGGGAGGGGGCCTCCTCGATCCTGCGCAAGGCGGACCGGCTCGGGTTCTCGGTGGGCGCCGACTGGGACGAGGCGGTGGTCGGCACGAACGGGGTGGGTACCGCCCTGGTGACCCGGCAGCCGGTCCAGGTCTTCTCGGCGGAGCACTTCGTCTCCAGCCACCACGACTGGACCTGCGCGGGGGCGCCGGTGCGGGACCCGCGCGACGGGCGGCTGCTGGGCGTGGTGGACGTCAGCGGGCCGCTGGCCACCATGCACCCGGCCACGCTGGCGTGGGTGAGCTCGGTGGCCCGCCTCGCGGAGCGGGAGCTGCGGATCCGGCACCTGGAGTCGCTGGAGCGGCTGCGGGCGGTCGCTTCGCCGCTGCTGGCCCGGCTGCCGGGGCGGGCCCTGGCGGTGGACCCCCAGGGCTGGTCGGCGGCGGTCACGGGGCTGGCCCCGACCGACCGGATCGCGCTGCCGAAGGGGTTCGGGCCCGGCCGGGTGTGGGTGGCGCAGCTCGGGGACTGCGTGGTGGAGCCGCTGCCGGGCGGCTGGCTGCTGCGCGTCGCGCAGGCGCCGGGCACGGCCGCGGCGGCGAGCCGGGTGGTGCTGGACCTGAGCCGGCCGCGCGCCTGGTCGGCGACGGTGTACGGGGCCGCCGGGAGCTGGTCCCAGGAGCTGAGCCCGCGCCACGCGGAGCTGCTGTTCCTGCTGGCGGAGAGCCCGCGCGGGCGGTCGGCGGCGGAGCTGGCGGCGGAGCTGTTCGGGGATCCGACGCGAACGGTGACGGTAAGGGCGGAGCTGTCCCGGGTACGCAGACACCTGGCCGGGGTGCTGACGCACCGGCCGTACCGCTTCGCGGACGACGTCGAGGTGGAGCTGATCCGACCCGAGGACCCGGCGGCGCTGCTGCCGCACTCGACGGCGCCGGCGGTGGTCAGGGCCCGGCTGGGCCGGGCGGGGGCCGGCGTGATTCCCTGACCTGCATGAGCACCATCACACTCACCACCTGGTCCCTGGAAATGGCCTCGCCGCAGGACCTGGCCCGGGCCGCCGTCCCAGGACCTGAGATCACGGTCCGGCGGGCGGAGGTCCCCTCGCCGGAGTTCAGCCGCTTCCTCTACGCCTCGGTGGGCGGTGACATCCACTGGACGGACCGGCTGTCCCTGACCCGGGCGCAGTGGGTGGAGCAGCTGGGCCGTCCCGGTGTGGAGACCTGGGTGGCGTACGAGCGCGGGACGCCGGCGGGGTACGTGGAGCTCGACCCGCAGGCCGACGGCGTGGTGGAGATCATGTACTTCGGGCTGCTCCCCGACTTCCGCGGTCGCCGCATCGGGGGCCACCTGCTGACGCTGGGCGTCGAGGCGGCCTGGTCCCTGGCGGAGCGCTGGCCGGGGCGCGAGGCGACGACGCGGGTCTGGCTGCACACGTGCAGCCAGGACGGCCCGACCGCGATGGACAACTACCTCCGCCGCGGCTTCAAGCTCTTCAAGACGGAGACGGAGCAGAAGGAGAGCGCCCCCACCCCCGGCCCCTGGCCGGGCGCATAGGGCGCAAGGCGCAAGGCGCAAGGCATAGGGCGCAAGGCACACCAGGCCCAGGGGGTCGGGACACGGCTGCGGCGCGGGCGGCCGGAGGGACTCCTTCCGGGCCGCCCCCCGTGCACCCGCACAACGTGACGGGCGTCACGCCATCTCGAAATACGGGACTACATCGTCCGGATTGTGGACAGTAGTGGACTCCTCCAATCGGCACATGACACGCTTCCGCCATGAATGGAGCTGGAATTGCCTTGGTGAGTCGGCGGCACGTCGACCTCGGCCGCATGTCCAGTGCCATCTGTTCGGCGCGCTGACGGAACCAGCCACCGCCGCGCAGCCCCGGCACAGCGCCCCGCACACCGTCGTAGCGGAGGCGCAGCCGCCCGCAGTCCCCTGAAGGCAGAACACCGCCCTGACCACCGGCACAACCGGGAAATCGGGTGGCGATCGGCCGCACCTGCTCAGCGGCAGGGCTGATGACAGGGGCACTCGCCGCCCCTCCCCCTGCCCTTGCAACGAGCCGCCGAAGAAGGACGTACCGCCATGGCCGCCACCCCCGAAACGACCGCAGCCGCAGCTCCCGCAGCCGCCGCGCGCCGCAAGACCGGCCGTCACCGCGGCGAGGGCCAGTGGGCCGTCGGACACCACACCCCCCTCAACGGCAACGAGCAGTTCAAGAAGGACGACGACGGTCTCAACGTGCGGACACGCATTGAGACGATCTACTCCAAGGCGGGTTTCGACTCGATCGACCCCAACGACCTCCGGGGCCGGATGCGCTGGTGGGGTCTGTACACCCAGCGCAAGGAGGGCCTCGACGGCACCAAGACCGGCGTCCTGGAGCCCGAGGAGCTGGACGCGGAGTTCTTCATGCTCCGGGTCCGCATCGACGGTGGCCGGCTGACGACCGAGCAGCTGCGCGTCATCGGCGAGATCTCGCAGGAGTTCGCGCGCGGCACCGCCGACATCACGGACCGCCAGAACGTCCAGTACCACTGGATCCGGATCGAGGACGTCCCGGAGATCTGGCGCCGCCTGGAGGCCGTCGGCCTCTCCACCACCGAGGCCTGCGGTGACACGCCCCGCGTCATCCTCGGCTCCCCCGTCGCCGGCATCGCCGAGGACGAGATCATCGACGGCACGCCCGCCATCGACGAGATCTACCGCCGCATCGTGGGCAACCCGGACTTCTCCAACCTGCCCCGCAAGTTCAAGTCCGCGATCTCCGGCTCGCCGCTGCTCGACGTGGCGCACGAGATCAACGACATCGCGTTCGTCGGCGTGGAGCACCCGGAGCACGGCCCCGGCTTCGACGTCTGGGTCGGCGGCGGGCTCTCCACCAACCCCAAGCTGGGCGTGCGCCTGGGCACCTGGGTCTCGCTCGACGAGGTCCCGGACGTCTACGAGGGCGTCATCTCGATCTTCCGCGACTACGGCTACCGCCGCCTGCGCACCCGCGCCCGGCTGAAGTTCCTCGTCGCCGACTGGGGCCCGGCCAAGTTCCGCCGGGTCCTGGAGGACGAGTACCTCAAGCGGCCGCTCACCGACGGCCCCGCCCCCGCGCAGCCGGCCGGGCAGTGGCGCGACCACGTGGGCGTCCACCGGCAGCAGGACGGCCGTTTCTACGTCGGGTTCGCCCTGCGCGTCGGCCGGGTGGACGGCTCCACGCTCACCAAGATCGCCGAGATCGCCGAATCGCACGGCTCGGGCCGGGTCCGTACCACCGCCGAGCAGAAGATGATCGTCCTGGACGTCGAGGAGGCCCAGGTCGACTCGCTCGTCTCCGCCCTGGAATCCCTGGACCTGCGGGTCAGCCCCTCGCCGTTCCGCCGCGGCACGATGGCCTGCACGGGCATCGAGTTCTGCAAGCTGGCGATCGTCGAGACCAAGGCGCGCGGCGCCGCCCTCATCGACGAACTTGAGCGCCGCATCCCGGCGTTCGACGAGCCGATCACCATCAACATCAACGGCTGCCCCAACGCCTGTGCCCGTATCCAGGTGGCGGACATCGGTCTCAAGGGCCAGCTGGTCCTGGACGACGACGGCAACCGCGTCGAGGGCTACCAGGTCCACCTGGGCGGCGCGCTCGGACTGGAGGCCGGGTTCGGCCGCAAGGTCCGCGGTCTGAAGGTCACCTCGGCCGAACTGCCCGACTACGTCGAGCGGGTGCTCACGCGCTTCCAGGAGCAGCGCGAGTCCGGCGAACGCTTCGCCACCTGGGCGGCGCGGGCTTCCGAGGAGGCCCTGTCGTGAGCGAGCGAGCGGCACCCTTCCACTGCCCGTACTGCGGCGACGAGGACCTGTTCCCGAACGAGACGGGCCACGGCGCCTGGGAATGCAGGGCCTGCAACCGGGCCTTCCAGCTGAAGTACCTCGGGCTGCTGGCCCGGGGTGTCCGGTCCGACACCGCTGGAGGGGACGAGATATGACCACCGAGCAAGACGTGAGTCTCAAGGACCTCGCCGAGCAGGCCGGGCGCGACCTCGAAGACGCGTCGCCGCTGGAGATCCTGCGCTGGGCGGCCGACACCTTCGGCCGGAAGTTCTGCGTCACCTCCTCCATGGAGGACGCCGTCGTCGCCCACCTGGCCTCCCGCGCCTTCCCCGGCGTGGACGTGGTCTTCCTCGACACCGGCTACCACTTCGAGGAGACGATCGGCACCCGTGACGCGGTCGAGGCCGTGATGGACGTCAACGTCATCACCCTGACCCCGCGGCAGACGGTGGCCGAACAGGACGCGGAGTACGGCCCGAAGCTGCACGACCGCGACCCCGACCTGTGCTGCGCGCTGCGCAAGGTGAAGCCGCTGGAAGAGGGCCTGACCGCGTACGACGCGTGGGCGACGGGCCTGCGCCGCGACGAGTCCCCCGGCCGGGCGAACACCCCGGTGGTCGGCTGGGACGAGAAGCGGCAGAAGGTCAAGGTCTCCCCGATCGCCCGCTGGACCCAGGACGACGTGGACGCCTACGTCGCCGAGCACGGGGTCCTGACCAACCCGCTGCTGATGGACGGCTACGCCTCCGTCGGCTGCGCCCCCTGCACCCGCCGCGTGGCGGAGGGCGAGGACGCGCGGGCCGGCCGCTGGGCCGGCCGGGCCAAGACCGAGTGCGGACTGCACGGCTGATGACCGACCCCATTTCTCTCATGGACGCGACGGAGAACAAGCAGATGAGCGTGAGCGACCAGGGCGCCACCGTGTGGCTGACCGGGCTGCCGAGCGCGGGCAAGACCACCATCGCGTACGCGCTGGCCGAGCGCCTGCGCTCCGAGGGCCACCGCGTGGAGGTCCTCGACGGAGACGAGATCCGCGAGTTCCTCTCCGCCGGGCTGGGCTTCACCCGGGAGGACCGCCACACCAACGTGCAGCGGATCGGTTTCGTCGCCGAACTCCTCGCGAGCAACGGCGTCAAGGCGCTCGTGCCGGTGATCGCGCCGTTCGCGGACAGCCGCGAGGCGGTCCGCAAGCGGCACGCCGCCGAGGGCACCTCGTACCTGGAGGTCCACGTGGCCACCCCGGTCGAGGTCTGCTCCGAGCGTGACGTGAAGGGCCTGTACGCCAAGCAGGCGGCGGGCGAGATCTCCGGTCTGACCGGCGTCGACGACCCGTACGAGGCTCCGGACTCCCCGGACCTCCGCATCGAGTCGCACACGCAGACCGTGCAGGAGTCGGCTTCGGCCCTGCACGCGCTGCTCACCGAGAGGGGTCTGGCATGACGGCCACCGTCGCACACGTCCACGACGAGACGGACGCGCCGTACGCGCTGTCGCACCTCGACGCCCTCGAATCGGAGGCCGTGCACATCTTCCGCGAGGTCGCGGGCGAGTTCGAGAAGCCGGTGATCCTCTTCTCCGGCGGCAAGGACTCCATCGTCATGCTGCACCTGGCGCTCAAGGCGTTCGCGCCGGCGCCCGTGCCGTTCACGCTGCTGCACGTCGACACCGGGCACAACTTCCCCGAGGTCCTCGACTACCGCGACCGCGCGGTGGCCAAGCACAACCTGCGCCTGCACGTGGCCTCCGTCCAGGAGTACATCGACGCCGGCAAGCTGCGCGAGCGCCCGGACGGGGTCCGCAACCCGCTGCAGACCGTCCCCCTCACGGAGGCGATCCAGCAGCTGAAGTTCGACGCCGTGTTCGGCGGCGGCCGCCGCGACGAGGAGAAGGCCCGCGCCAAGGAGCGCGTCTTCTCCCTGCGGGACGAGTTCTCCCAGTGGGACCCGCGCCGCCAGCGCCCGGAGCTGTGGCAGCTCTACAACGGCCGCCACGCACCCGGCGAGCACGTGCGCGTGTTCCCGCTGTCCAACTGGACCGAGCTGGACGTGTGGCAGTACATCGCCCGCGAGGAGATCGAGCTCCCGGAGATCTACTTCGCCCACGAGCGCGAGGTGTTCCAGCGCAACGGCATGTGGCTGACGGCCGGCGAGTGGGGAGGCCCCAAGGAGGGCGAGACGCCCCAGACGCGCCTCATCCGCTACCGCACCGTCGGTGACATGTCCTGCACCGGTGCCGTCGACTCCGACGCCACCACGCTGGACGCCGTGATCACCGAGATCGCCGCCTCCCGGCTCACCGAGCGGGGCGCGACCCGCGCCGACGACAAGATGTCCGAGGCCGCGATGGAAGACCGCAAGCGCGAAGGGTACTTCTAGACATGAGCTCCACCACCGATCAGGTCGCCGACTTTGCCGACCTTGCAGCGACCACGCTGCTGCGCTTCGCGACCGCCGGTTCCGTCGACGACGGCAAGTCCACGCTGGTCGGACGGCTGCTGCACGACTCCAAGTCGATCCTGACGGACCAGCTGGAGGCCGTCGAGGCCGTCTCCGCCCAGCGCGGTCAGGACGCCCCCGACCTGGCGCTGCTGACCGACGGCCTGCGGGCCGAGCGGGAGCAGGGCATCACGATCGACGTGGCGTACCGCTACTTCGCCACCGCCCGGCGCCGGTTCATCCTCGCCGACACCCCCGGGCACGTGCAGTACACGCGGAACATGGTCACCGGCGCCTCCACCGCCGACCTGGCCGTGGTCCTGGTCGACGCCCGCAACGGCGTGATCGAGCAGACCCGCCGGCACGCCGCCGTCGCGGCCCTGCTGCGCGTTCCGCACGTGGTCCTGGCCGTCAACAAGATGGACCTGGTGGGCTACGAGGAGTCGGTCTTCGCCAAGATCGCCGAGGAGTTCACCGCGTACGCCTCCGACCTGGGCGTCCCGGAGATCACCGCGATCCCGATCTCGGCGCTCGCCGGGGACAACGTGGTCGAGCCGTCCGCCCACATGGACTGGTACGGCGGCCCGACGGTGCTGGAGCACCTGGAGACCGTCCCGGTCAGCCACGACCTCACCGCCTGCCCGGCCCGTTTCCCGGTGCAGTACGTGATCCGCCCGCAGACCGCCGAGCACCCCGACTACCGCGGCTACGCGGGCCAGATCGCCTCCGGCGTGCTGCGCGTCGGCGAGGCCGTCACCGTCCTGCCCTCGGGCCGTACCTCGGTGATCGCGGGGATCGACGCCCTCGGCGAGAGCGTGGACATCGCGTGGGCCCCGCAGTCGGTGACGGTCCGCCTCGCCGACGACATCGACATCTCGCGCGGCGACCTGATCGCGCCGTCCGCGAACCCGCCCGCCACCACTCAGGACGTCATCGCGACCGTCTGCCACGTCGCGGACCAGCCGCTGGCCGTGGGTGCACGGGTGCTGCTCAAGCACACCACGCGCACGGTCAAGGCCATCGTCAAGGAGATCCCCTCGCGGCTGACCCTGGACGACCTGTCCCAGCACCCGAACCCCGGGCAGCTGGTGGCCAATGACATCGGCCGTGTCGTCGTACGGACCGCCGAGCCGCTCGCGCTCGACGCGTACGCCGACTCCCGCCGCACCGGTTCCTTCCTGCTGATCGACCCGGCCGACGGCACCACCCTGGCGGCGGGCATGGCGGGCGAGTCCTTCGCCTCGCAGGCCCGGACGACCGTCCAGGCCGACGACGAAGGCTGGGACTTCTAGCCCATGCCCTCCGACATCTACTCCACGTTCGCCAAGGAAGGCGGCCGCGTGGGCAGCGGCCGCCTCGGCAGCGGCCAGGGAGGGGTGGCGCGATGTGCGCGATGACGCTCAGCCCCCACGAGCACCACCTGCCCTTGCTCCGCAGACGAAGACGTGCGTCATGAGATGACGCTACGAGAGGAAGCCCTCCCGTGCCTGCCACCCGAACCACCTTCACCGCCCTGCGCCGCGGCCTGGTCGCCGCTGCCGCCCTGCCGCTGCTGATCGGCGCACTCGCCTCCTGCGGCTACGGGTCCCAGGCCGACCAGGCGCAGGACAAGAGGGCGGACGTCGCGGCCGGCGGCGGCAGGAAGCTGTCGGCGTCGCAGGTCCGGATCGGGTACTTCCCGAACCTGACGCACGCGACCGCGCTGGTCGGCATCCAGGAGGGCCTGATCGCCAAGGAGCTGGGCGCCACCGCG
>NZ_JBFAZJ010000033.1:0-83977 GCF_040681715.1 Streptomyces sp. NPDC051582 | reverse complement strand
CGACCAGCGCCTCCGGGATGAACTTGCCACCGAACTCACCGAAATAACCCTCGGCGTTCGGGGTGTGACCCTCCGGGTCCGGAACGAAGAACGAGGTCATGACCCCTCCTGAATGGTTCGGCGTGCCTGCGTGTTCTTGAGCTGTGCCACCGCCGCGGCCGGATCGGCCGAGCGCATCAGGGTTTCCCCCACCAGCACCGCGTCCGCCCCGTCGGCGCGCAGCCGCAGGGCGTCCTCCGGGCCGCGTACGCCGCTCTCCGCGACCAGCACACGGTCCGCCGGGACCCGCGACCGCAGCCGGCCGGTGAGGCCGAGGTCGATGCGGAAGTCCCGCAGGTCGCGGTGGTTGACGCCGATGTTGACGGCGCCGAGGGCGAGCGCCGTGTCCGCCTCCGCCTCGCTGTGGACCTCCACCAGCAGGTGCAGTCCCAGGGCTTCGGCGTACGCGTACAGCTCGGCCAGCCGGTCCTCGGTGAGGGCGGCGACCACGAGCAGGACCGCGTCCGCGCCGTACGCGCGCGCTTCGGCGATCTGGTACTCGTCGACGATGAAGTCCTTGCGCATGACGGGCAGGCCCACGGCTGCCCGTACGGCTTCCAGGTCCTCGGGCCGACCGCCGAAGCCCTCGGTGTGCGCCAGGACGGAGAGCGCGCACGCGCCGCCCGCCTGGTAGCGCCGGGCCAGTTCGGCGGGCCGGTACGCGCCCGGGTCGACGAGCGGCCCCTTCAGCGGGCTACGGGGCTTGAGCTCGGCGATGACCCCGAGGCCGGGGCCCCGCAGGGCGGCGCCGAAGTCCCGTACGGCGGGGGCGGTTCCGGCGCGCCGCTCCACCTCGGCCAGCGGGACCTCGGCGCTGCGGGCGGCCGTCTGGCGGTGCGCGGCTTCGATCAGCTCGCCGAGCAGGCCCGGCAGGGCGGGCAGGCCCGGCGGGGCGGTGGGGGTGGTCAAGGCGGTTGCTCCTCGTTCGATTCGCGGGGTCGGCGGTGTCGGTGCGGTGCGGGGTGTCACGCGGCGGCCCGCCCAGCCCGCTCGGCCCGCCGGGCGGTGCCCGTCGCCACCCACCGGTCCAGGACACCGGCCGCGTCCCCGCAGTCGATGGCCTCGGCGGCGCGGGCGATGCCCGCCCGCCAGTCCTCGCACCGCCCGGCCGCGCGCAGCGCCGCGGCCGTGTTGAGCAGCACGACGTCCCGGCGCGGGCCGTGCTCACCCGCCAGGATCCGGCGTACGGTCGCCGCGTTGGCGTCGGCGTCGCCGCCCCGCAGGTCCGCCAGGGTGGCGGCGGGAAGGCCCAGATCGGCGGGGTCGAGCCGGTAGGACGTGGTGGTGCCCCCGGCCAGCTCCACGACGCGCGACGGGGAGCAGGTGCTCAGCTCGTCCAGTCCGTCCTCGGCGCAGAACACCAGGGCGCGCTCGGTGCCGAGCCGTTGCAGGACCTCGGCCATCACCTCCAGCAGGGCGGGGTCGGACACCCCCAGGGTCTGGTAGCGGGCGCCGGCCGGGTTGCAGAGCGGGCCGAGGACGTTGAAGACGGTCCGTACCCCGAGTTCGCGGCGGGGACCGGCGGCGTGCCGGAAGGCGGGCTGGAAGACCGGCGCGAAGAGGAAGGTGATGCCGGCCTCGGCCAGGCAGGCCGCGGCGTCCGCCGGGCCCAGGTCGATGGGAACGCCCAGCGCTTCGAGGACGTCGGCGCTGCCGCAGGCGGAGGAGGCGCTCCGGTTGCCGTGCTTGGCGACGGGAACTCCGCAGGCCGCCGCGACGATCGCCGCGGTGGTGGAGATGTTGAAGGTGTCGTGGCCGGCGCCGCCGGTGCCGCAGGTGTCCAGGACCCGGCCGTCACCGGCCAGGCGGGTGCCGAAGGCGCGGGCGGTGGAGACCAGTCCGACGATCTCCTCGACGTCGGCGCCCCGGGCGGACAGCGCCATGGCGAAGCCGGCGATCTGGCCGGGGGTGGCCTCGCCGCGGAGTACGGCGGCCATGGCGCGGCCGGTCTCCTCAAGGGTCAGGCGGTGCCCGGCGGCCAGGGTGCGCAGTGCGGACTTCACCGGACCTCCTGGAGCCGGCGGGAGGTGGAGGACCGTACGGATTCCACGAAGTTGACGATGATCCGCAGCCCTTGGTCGGTGAGGACGGACTCGGGGTGGAACTGCACGCCGTACGTCGGGTGGGTGAGGTGCCGCACGCCCATGATCGTGCCGTCCTGGGCCCACGCGTTGGCGACCAGCTCGTCGGGCAGGGTCCGGGGGTCGACGGCGAGCGAGTGGTAGCGGGTGGCCGTGAACGGGTCGGGCAGGCCTGCCAGGACGCCGGTGCCGTCGTGCCGTACGCGCTCGGTCTTGCCGTGCACGGGGCCCACCCGGACCACGTCGGCGCCGAAGGCCTCGGCGATGGACTGGTGGCCCAGGCAGACGCCGAGCAGCGGGAGGCGTCCGCTGAGCTCGCGGACGGCGGCGAGGCTGATGCCCGCCCGGCCGGGGTTGCCGGGGCCGGGCGAGATCAGGACGGCGTCGTGGGCGGCGAGTTCGCCGGTGGTGACGCCGTCGTTGCGGTGGACGACCGGTTCGGCGCCGGCCTGCGCGAGGTACTGGACCAGGTTGTAGGTGAAGGAGTCGTAGTTGTCGACGACGCCGACGCGGACGGGGACGCGGGGCCGGTCGCTCATGCGGAGGCCTCCGCCCGTTCCACGGCGGCGAACAGCGCCTGCGCCTTGTTGAGGGTCTCCCGGTACTCGGCGGCGGGGTCGGAGTCGGCGACCACTCCGGCGCCGGCCTGGACCCAGGCCTTGCCGTCGGCGATGACCAGGGTGCGCAGCGCGATGGCCGTGTCGAGGCAGCCGCCGGTGCCGATGAAGCCGAGGGCGCCGCCGTAGACGCCGCGGCGCTCCTCCTCCAGCTCGGCGATGATCTCCATGGCCCGGATCTTGGGCGCGCCGGAGACGGTCCCCGCGGGGAAGGTGGAGCGCAGCGCGTCCAGGGGGGTGCGGCCGTCGGCGAGGTCGCCGCTGACCGTCGACGACAGGTGCATGACGTGCGAGTAGCGCTCGACCTCCATCAGCCGGTCCACGCGGACGGTGCCGGGGGCCGCGATCCGCCCGATGTCGTTGCGGCCGAGGTCGACGAGCATGACGTGTTCGGCGCACTCCTTCTCGTCGGCGAGCAGCTCCGCCTCCAGGGCGGCGTCGGTGGCGGCGTCGGTGCCGCGCCAGCGGGTGCCGGCGAGCGGCCGGGTCTGCGCCCTGCCGTCCTCGACCTTCACGAGCAGTTCCGGCGATGCGCCGATGACGTGCCGGCCGCCTCCGAGGGCGAGGTGGAACATGTACGGAGACGGGTTGACGGCGCGCAAGTGGCGGTAGACGTCCAGGGGTTCGGCGGCGAGCGGCTTGCTGAACCGCTGGGAGAGCACGACCTGGAAGATGTCCCCGGCCCGGATGTACTCGCGGGCGGCGCCGACCATGTCGAGGAAGCGTTCCTCGCTGGTGTGGGCGTGCCAGGCGGACCGGTCCTGCTGCTGCGCGGTACGGGTCGGGAACAGCGGGCGGGTGTCCACGCCGCCGCCGTGGGGGACGGCGTCGGTGCAGAGGCGGTCGCGGGTGGCGGAGAGCCGGGCGACGGCGTCCTCGTACGTCTCCGCGGCGGTGTCGTGGAGCGTGGTGATCAGCAGTCTGCGGGTGGCGTGGTCGAAGACGACCAGGTCGTCGGCGCGCAGGAACACCGATTCGGGCATGCCGGGCCCGGCTGCCGGTGCGCTCGGCAGGCGCTCGAAGTGACGGGCGCTCTCGTAGCCGAGGTAGCCGACGGCCCCGCCGTGGAAGGGCGGCAGGCCGGGTACGCGGGCGACGTCGCGGTCGGCGAGCGGCTGGAGCGCGGCCAGCGGGTCGCCTTCGCCGAGGGCGACGGGGCTGGTCCGGTGCGCGATGTACGAGTAGCGGGCCACGGCGACGCTGCTCTCGGTCCCGATGACGCTCTCCAGGAGCAGGCCGGGCTCCTCGGGGCCGCAGAGCCGGGCGAAGGCGGTGACCGGGGAGAGCGCGTCGGCGAGGAGTTCGACGTAGAGCGGTACGTAGGCGTGCGCGGCGGCCAGCGCGCTGGCGGCAGCGGGGCCGGGGACGACCCCGGAGACGAGGGAGGCGGGCAGGGAGGGGGGCAGGGCGGCGGCGGTGGTCACGCGGCGGCCTCCGTTCCCGGCTCGGGGAGCGGGTCCACGGCCCGGTCCACGGCGCCGTGCGCGGTATCGAGGATCTGCCGGCAGGTGGGCTCGTACGGGCCCACGGCCACCAGGGCGGCCAGCCGCGGGATGGCCTGGCGGGGCGGCAGCAGCAGCCGGTCGCCGGGTTCGGCCAGGACGGCGGTGTGGGCGATGCCGGGGACGGCCGCTGCGGCGGTGAGGTCGAGCGGGCGGGCACGGCCGTCGGCGTCCGCGTACACGAACCGGACCTCGGCGGTGCGCCGCAGGGTCGGGGTGAGGTCGGGGAGGCGGCCGAAGGACAGCTCGGCGGCGACCCTGACCAAGTCGATCCCGGTGGCGAAGGCGCTGATGAAGGGGATGAGGTCGCCGCCGAGGCGGGCGTTCAGCTCGATCAGTCGGGGGCCGCGGGAGGTCAGGCGGACCTCGGCGTGCGTGACGCCGGTGGTGACGCCGAGCACCCGGTGCGCGCCGGCGACGAGCTCGCGCACCCCCTCCGCCCACGGTTCGTCGTAGGAGGCGGCGACCAGGTGGCCGACCTCCTCGAAGTACGGGGCGAAGCCGAGGCGCTTGCGGGCGATGTGGACGATGTGGACCTCGCCGTCGTGGACGGCGCTGTCGACGCTGATCTCGGGGCCGTCGAGGTACTCCTCGACGAGGATGCCGTGGCCGGTGGGGAGCGTCGCGAAAGCGGCCCCGGCGGCGAGCGCGAACGCGGCGCGGACCTGGGTCTCGTCGTCGGCGCGGGTGACCCCGATGCTGCCGGCCAGCGCGCGCGGCTTGAGGACGACGGGCCAGCCGAACTCGGCGGCGGCGGCCACCGCTTCGTCGGCCGTGGTGACGAGCCGGTGGCGGACGGCGGCGAGGCCCGCGTCCGCCATCAGGGTGCGGGTGGCGTACTTGTCGCGGCAGTGCCGGGCGGCCTCGGGCGACAGCTGCGGCAGCCCGAGCTTGGCGGCGGCTTCGGCGGTGGCCTCGACTGCGGTCTCGTCCCAGGTCATGACGGCGACCCGGGTGGGGTCCCCGCCGGCCAGCGTGAGCACGGCGTCGGCGATGGCCACCGGGTCGGACAGGTCGGTGACGACGTACGAGTCGAGGTAGGCGCGCTGCCAGGTCGGCTCGGCGGAAAGGACGGCGCTGAGCGCGTACTCCGTGTGCAGGGACTGGAAGGAGTACTCCCGGTACGGGCGTCCGCCACTGCCCACGACGACGAGGCGCTCGGCGGACTGGGGGGAGGGATCGGTCATGGCGGCTTCCTCTCAGACCTGTGCGGGGGAGGCGTCGGCGTCGGCGGCCAGCTTGGCCAGTTCGTCCAGTACGCAGGACAGTTCACCGTCGAGTCCGGCCGGGGCGCGGAACCCGTCGGGGCCGGTCAGCCCGCCGATGCCGGGTACGCGGACGCTGCGCTCGGCGGGGCGGAAGCCGATGCGGGTGAGGATCGGGCGCAGGGCCTCGATCGCGGGGGCGCCGCCGGAGGGGCCGGCGGTGTAGGTGAACAGGCCGACCGGCTTGTCCTGCCACTCGTTGTAGAGGAAGTCGATCGCGTTCTTCAGCGGCGCGCAATAGGTGCCGTTGTACATCGGCATGACGAAGAGGCAGGCGTCGCCGCGGGAGATCGTGGCGCTCCAGTCCTTGGTGTGCTGGTGGACGTAGTTGCCGGTGGACGCCTCCTCCGGCTCGTCGAGGAACGGCAGGGCGACCTCGGCGAGGTCGATGGCCTCGACGTCGAAGGCTCCGTGCCGGCGGGCCTCGCCCAGGGCCCAGGCGGCGACGGCGGAGCCGACGCGGCCGGGGCGGGTGCTGGCGGTGATGATCTGCAGGCGGGGCATGGGTTCTCCTTGGTGGACGTTCCGGTGTCACCGCGGATCGTCCGGAGGGGCGCGGGCCCCTGCAGTGATCCGTAGGTAAGCAGCAGCGCCGGGCGGCGCGCAACCGGATCCGGTCCACCGGACTGGACATACGTCACCATCTGCCCTTGTATGTCCGCCCGGGCCTGCCTGGCGCATTCACGACAGCCGTAAACGCGCGGCCCGGGAGACGGCCCCGGCCGGTGCCGCCGGTGCCACAGTGAGATCACGTCACCGCGGGTCTCCTCGCATTCGTCCCGTCCTTCCGGCGCGACGCGTTCCCTTTCCTTCCCGGTATTTCCTTCCCCGGTATTTCCTGCGCCGCCGCGCTCTCGGCGGCTTTCCCTTCGTGCCGTGATCCGGCATGCCCTGATCCGGCAGAAATGGAGACCGCCCATGGAGAATTCAGCGAATTCGCCCACCGGCCGCTACGTCACCGCGACCGCGGATCCCGACAACGACCTGCGGACCCTGGCCGCGCGGATCGACCTTCCCGCCGAATACGACAAGTCCTACGGACACGTCCTGCTGCCCCGCCCCGTCCTCGTCTCCGAGCGCGAGATCACGGCCTTCGCCGAAGACCTGGCAGCCGTCTTCCGGCTCCTCGTCTCGCTCCCCGGCCGCTGCTTCGGCGGCGACCTCGACCGCTACGGCGCGGCCATCGGCCTGACGCCGGAGCTGATCGAGGTGATGCGCGAGGGGGCGACCGGCGACCCGCTGCCGTACGCCCGCGCCGACGCCTTCCACGACGGTGAGCGCTTCCGGCTGCTGGAGCTGAACGTCGGCAGCGAGCTTGGCGGCGTCGACAGCGCCCAGCTGAACCGGGCGTTCCTGGACGTGCCCGCGTTCCGTGCCTTCGCCGAGGCCAACGGGCTGGGCCACGTCGACACCATGGACCACCTGGTGGCGGAGCTGCGCGCCGCGGCGGCCACGGTCGCCGGCGCCGACCCGGTCAGTCCGGTGGTGGCGCTGCTGGAGGGGCCGGGGGCGTTCGGCGACCACGACGGCGTCTTCCTCTCCATCCAGGAGGACATGCGCGGCCACGGCATCGAGCTGCTGCTCGGCGAGATCCAGGAGCTGACCGAGGAGGCGGACGGCAAGCTCGCCCTCCACGGCCGCTCCCTGGACGTGGTCCTGCGCTACTTCGCCGCCGGCCAGATCGCCGGGGACCCCGTCGCCAGGGCAGCCCTGAGCCGGGTCAACCGCGCCCACGCGGCCGGCCGTACCGCCCTCTTCACCCCGCTCGAAGGGGCCCTGTTCACGAGCAAGGCCGCGCTCGGCCTGCTGCACCGGTCCGCCGTGCGCGCCGAACTCTCCGACGGCGAACGGGAGCTGGTCGACCGGGTGCTGCCGCGCACCTGGGTGCTCGGTACCGATGACCCCGACGCCGCGGAGGCCCTCGCGTACGCCCGGACGCACCGCGCCGAGCTCGTCCTGAAGCCCGGCATCGGCTACAGCGCCGACGGCGTGGTCATCGGCCGCGACGTCACCGACGCCGCATGGGAGGAAGCCCTGGCGGTGACCGCCGTACGGGACTACGTGGCGCAGGAACTGGTCCTACCGGCCCCGGAGCCGGTGTTCGACCCCGGCAGCGGACGCGTCGAGGAGTGGGTCGCGAACTGGGGGATCTTCGTCACCCCGCGGGGATTCGGCGGCGCCTTCTGCCGCGCGCTGAAGCCGCAGGACGGCTCCGTCATCACGTACGCGAACCCCGGAACCCGCGGCACCTGCGTATTCACCCACCCGGAAACCGCGCCTGAATCCGTGCCAGCAACCGCGCCGGAAAGCGCAGCCGCATTCGAGGAGTCCCGGATATGACCGACCATCGTCCGCACGTCGTCGTCGTCAATCGCTGGCGCGAGCGGTACGCGGAATTCACCCGCTACATCGACCATTGCGAGCACCGCGTCAGTTACGTCACCACCGAGGTGGGCACCGGTTCCGTACCGGCCGAGGCCCACGAGGTCGTCCTGGTCCCAGCCACCGACGACCTGGAGCGGGTCCGCACCGAGGTCCGTGCCCTCGCCGCCCGGCACGGTGCGCCCGCGGCGATCGTCGCCCTCAAGGAGGACGACCTGCTGGTCGGCGCGGCCCTGCGCGAGGAGTGGGACGTCCCGGGCCCCCGCCAGCCGTCGCAGATCGTCTTCCGCGACAAGTACGTGATGTGCCGTGCCGTCGCCGACGCGGGACTGGACGTCCCCGCCTTCGCCGCCGCCACCGACGCCTCTGCCGTCCTCGCCTTCGCCGCGGACTCCGGCTGGCCGGTCATCGTCAAGCCGCGCACCGGCAGTTCCAGCGCCGGCGTGGTGAGGGTGGACGGCCCCGAGGAGGTCGGCGGGTTGGACCTGGACAGCGAGCCGATGCTGGTCCAGGCCTTCGTCCAGGCCCCGATCTCCCACGTGGACGGCGTCTTCGACGGCCGCAGGCTGCTGGCCTGGCGCGCTTCGCGCTACCTCAACACCTGCCTGGGCTTCCGCGACGGCAACTTCCTCGGCTCCGTCGAGATCGACGATCCGGAGGTCAACGCGGCCGTCGAGCGGGCGGCGACCGCCTACCTCGGCGCGCTCTCCCCGGGCCGGCCCACCGTCTTCCACCTCGAACTCTTCATCGACCGGGACGCGGACGGCCGCCCCGTCTGCCGGTTCCTGGAGTGCGGCGCCCGGGTCGGCGGCGCCGAGATCCCCTTCCTGTGGCGGGAGGTGCACGGCTTCGACCTGATGCACGCCGCCTGGCAGCTCCAGCTGGACCGCCCCCTGCCGCCGGTGCCGCCGGGTGCCGCCGCACCGCACGCCGACGGCGAGGTGGGCGCCTGGATGCTCGTGCCCGCCCCGGCCGAACGCCCGTGCCGGATCACCGAGTCCACCTCCATGACCGGCCGCGCCGAAGGCCCGTACGCCGAGGTCGTCCTGCGCCCCGGCGAGGTGCTGCCGGACGCCGACGCCTATTACGAGCACGTCGGCGGCCGCTTCCGGTTCCGCGCCGCCACCGGCGCCGCCGCCGAGGCCGCCGTCACCGCCACCGCCCAGGACTTCCGGGTACGCGCCGAGCCGCTCGCCCTGTCCACCACGAACGCCTGACAGGAGCACCGTGTCCGTGTCCAAGGACTACTCGGTTCCCGTACTCGACGGAGACGGGGACAACGACTACACGCGCTACATGCGCACCGACACGCTGCTGTCGCTCCAGCGCCGCCCGGAGGACATGATCCACCGGGACGAGATGCTCTTCCAGGTCGTCCACCAGTCCACCGAGCTCTGGCTCAAGCTGGCCTGCTACGAGGTCGAGGAGGCGGGCCGGCAGATCGACGCGGGCCGCCTGGACACCGCGGCCCGTCTGCTCGGCCGCGCCTCGCTCGGCGCCCGGATGACCTCCGACCAGCTGGAGATGATGCGGCACCTGGCCCCCTGGGACTTCCAGATCATCCGCACCGTCCTCGGCCACGGCTCGGGGTTCGAGTCCCCGGGCTGGAAGCTGGCCCGCCAGGTCAGCCAGGACATCGACAAGTCCTTCTCGCGGCTCGTCGAGGCCCGCGGCATCGACCTCGTGGAGGTCTACCGCACCGGTCACGACACCGCCGAGTACCGGCTGGCCGAGGCGATGATCGACTGGGACGAGCGGATCTCGCTGTGGCGCACCCAGCACTACAAGATGGCCACCCGCGTCATCGGCCACTCCGTGGTCGGCACCAAGGGCGCCCCGGTGGAATTCCTGGCCAAGCTGATCGGCCACAAGTTCTTCCCCTACCTGTGGGAACTGCGCACCGAGCTGACCCTGACCGGCCCGATGGGCGATGCCGAACCGGCACCCGAGTTCGCAGACGAGGCAGGCGAGGCGACCGGGGCCGCCGAGGCGACCGGGGCCGCCGAGGCCGCCGGGCGGCAGGTCTGCCCGGTGAGCCGGGCATGAGTCCCGGCTCACCGGCCCCCGCACCCGTCACGGCCGCCGCCTTCCGCCGCGGGTTCCCGATGCTGGAGCGGACGGTCCACCTGGCCAGCTGCAGCCTCGGCGCCCGTTCCGACGCCGTCGACGCCGCGCTGGAGCGGATGCAGGAGGCCATCGCGGCCCACGGCGCGCCCTGGGCCCGGTTCGAGCAGGAGATCGAAGGCGCGCGCCTGCGCTTCGCGACCCTGATCGGCGCCGCCCCGGAGCAGATCGCGATCCTGCCCAATGCCTCGGTCGGCGCCTACCAGGTGGTCTCGACGCTCGCCCTGGACACCCGGACCGACATCGTCACGACCGTCGAGGAGTTCCCGTCCGTCGCGCACGTCTGGCTCGCCCAGCGGCCGCGCGGGGCCCGGGTGGTCTTCACGGGCGACCGGGGCACGGGGCGGATCCTGCCCTGCGACTACACGGCGGTCCTGGGCCCGGCCACCGCACTCGTGTCGGTCCCGATGTCCACCTACCAGTACGCCGAACGGCCGCCGGTCGCCGAGATCGTTGAGGCCGGCCGCGAGGCCGGGGCGCTGACCTTCGTCGACGCCTACCAGGCCGTCGGCGCGATGCCGGTGGACGTCGCCCGGATCGGCTGCGACTACCTGGTCGCGGGGACGATGAAGTACCTCGCCGGACTGCCCGGACTGGCCTTCCTCTACGCCCGCTCCGGCCTGGCGGGCGCTCAGGACCCGCAGCTGACGGGCTGGTTCGGCCGCGTCGAGCCGATGGCCTTCGACCCGCTGAACCTCGACTTCCCCGCCGTCGCCCGGCGGTTCGAGACCGGTACCCCCGCGGTGCCCGCCGTGTACGCCGCCAACGCCGCGCTCGACCTGTTCCTCGGGGTCGATCCGGCCGACGTACGACGTCACGTCGCGGCCCTGATCGACCGTACGGCGCGCACGCTCGGCGCCCAGGGCGAGTGGGTGCGGCGGGCCGAGACCCCCGAACTCCAGGGGGCGCACCTCGGCCTGTACGACGCCGACCCGCCCGCCCTCGCCGGCTGGCTGGCCGGCCAGGGCATCGCGGTCAGCCCGCGCGGGCCCGTCGTACGGCTGTCCTTCCACTACTACAACTCCACCGACGACGTGGAGGCCCTCTGCCAGGCCATGCGCGAGTTCCGCGCGCTGACCGGTCCGGCCGCCCTTCCCGTCCCACTCCCGAAGGTGAGCCCGCAAGCGTGAATGAGCTGACCGACTGGCTGGCCGATCCTGTGCCCAGCCGGTTCCCCTACTCCGCGGTGACCGCCGAGTTCCACCGCGTCGGCAAGCACTTCGTCCCGGACCAGACCCTGAAGTCCCTGGCCCTGGCCAGGGAGCGGCTCGCCCCGCAGGCACCCACCGGCGCCGACGAGGCCGAGCGGCTCCTCCTGGACCGGTTCCTGGACACCGCGCTCGACAAGTGGGACGGCCGCTACGACTACCCCACCTACACCTCGCTGAGCGTGCTCGGCCTGCCGACCGCGGACGACGGCGCGGCCGCCGCCCGGGCCGCGCGGACCACCCGGGACCGGCTCACCGTCCAGCTCCTCGCCGACCTGCTCCGGTTCGAGCTCTCCGCGGCGCAGGGCCGTACCGACTGGTTGCCGCAGATGCGGCCGGACGCCCGGCTGGTCGAGAAGCGCCACCGCCTCGCCGTACGGGTGGCCAAGCCCGCACTGGCCCGGCTCGGCCACGGCGAGCTGCTCACCGCGGCCGAGCCGGCCGACCAGGCGGCGCAGTTGTGGGAGTTCGTCGAGGGCGAGCTGCTGGACCCGCACGAGCGGAACGTGCTGAGGCTCAGCATGCTGCCCGTGTACACCTCCCACGACGAGCACATGTTCATCCGGGTGCTCCAGACCTTCGAGACCACCTTCGCCTTGCTGGCCCTGAGCATCCGTACGGCCATCGGCTGCCTGGAAGGGGCCCGCGCGCAGGACGCGGCCGGGCACCTGAAGGCCGCCGAGACCGTACTGTCCGAATCGGCGCCGCTGTTCTCGCTGCTCGCCACGATGCAGGTCGAATCCTTCCGCACCTTCCGGGAGTTCACCGACGGCGCCAGCGCCATCCAGTCCCGCAACTACAAGCTGGTCGAGTCCCTCTGCCGGGTCCCCGACCAGGACCGGCTGGACTCCCCGGCCTACCGCTCCACCCCCGAGGTGCGCATGCGGATCCTGGCCGGCCAGCCCACCCTCGACGAGGCCTGCTCCGCCGCCCTCGCCGACGACCGGTTCGGCGCACGGGACCGCGAGCTGCTGACCACCTCGATGCTCGGCTTCGCCGGCGCGCTGCGCCGCTGGCGCCAGACGCACTACCGGATAGCCGTCCGGATGCTCGGCACCCGCTCGGGGACCGGCTCCACGGAGGGCACCCCGTACCTCAGCTCCGTCCGCAAGATCCCGGTCTTCCGCAGCGTCGCGGAGGCGCCCGGGGACACCGACACCACCGACCACGCGAACGAAGGCGAAGCAGCAGCATGAACAGCGACCTGATCCCCGTAGGCATCGTCGGTGCCGGGCCCGTGGGCATGGCCCTGGCCGCCCGCCTCGCCTCCTTCGGAATCCCCAGCGTCCTCTTCGAGCGCGACCCCGAGCTGCGCAAGCAGGGCTCCAAGGCCTGCCTCATCCAGGGCGACGTGCTGGAGGTGCTGGACAAGTTCGGCTGCGCCGAGACGATCGGCGCCGAAGGCGTCACCTGGACCACCGCCCGCACCTACGTGCGCGGCAAGGAGATCCGCGCCGCCGAGTACACGCGCCGGATCGGCTACGGACCGTTCGTGAACATCTCCCAGTTCCGCATCGAACAGCTGCTGCTGGAGACGGTCGAGGCCGGCGCGCTCACCGAGGTCCGCTGGAGCCACGAGATCACCGGCGTCGAGCAGGACGGCGACGCGGTCACCGTCACCGCCGACACCCCGGACGGCCCGCGCTCGTACCGCTGCCGTTACGTGGTCGCCTGCGACGGCGTCCGCAGCCCGATGCGGGCGCTCACCGGGGTCGAGTGGACCGGCTACAGCCACCAGGACCGCTTCCTCATCACCGACCTGAAGGTGAAGCTGCCGCTCGCCAAGGAGCGCCACTTCCACTACGACCCGCCCTTCAACCCCGGCCGCCAGCTGGTCATGCACCCGCAGCCGAACGACATCTGGCGCATCGACTGGCAGCTCGCCCCCGACACCGACATCGAGGCAGAGCGCGCCGACGGCCGCTTCGACGCCCGCGTCCGCGCGGTCATCGGTGACGTCGACTACGAGATCGACTGGCTGTCCACCTACCGCTTCCACCAGCGCGTGGTCGAGAAGTTCCGTCTCGGCCGGATCTTCTTCGCCGGAGACTCCGCCCACTCCCTGCCGCCCTACGGCTCCCGGGGCATGAACAGCGGCATCCAGGACGCCGACAACCTGGCCTGGAAGCTGGCCCTGGTCATGCAGGGCAAGGCCGAGGACGCCCTCCTCGACACCTACCACGACGAGCGCCACGCCGCCGCGAAGGAGAACCTGGCCGTCACCGAGGCCACCATCAAGTTCATGGTGCCGCCGAACCTGGCGCGCCGGATCGCCCGCAGGGTGCTGCTGACCCTCTCCCAGCCCTTCCAGGGAGCCCGCGACAAGGTCAACAGCGGCAGGATGGCCGAGCCGTACACCTACACCGCCTCCGCGATCACGGAGTCCGCCGAACGGCATCCGCTGCTGGGCGCCTTCGCCCCCGACGCACGGATCACCGCCCCGGGCGCCGCCCGCATCCGGGAGCTGTACGGCGCCGGCTTCACCGGTCTGTACTTCGCCCCGGACCGCGGCACCGCCCGCGCCTTCGCCCGGCGCGCTCTCGCCGACACCCGGGGCCTGGCCGCCGGCCTGATCGTGGTGCTGCGGGAGGGCGAGCTGGCCGTACCGTCCGCCGGCCCCGCGTCCGACATGCCCGACGGCGTCACCGTCCTGCGCGACCGCGACGGCGTGCTGCGCGAGGCCTACCGGGCCGCCGAGGGCACGTGCCTGGTCGTCCGGCCCGACGGGCACATCGCCGCCCTGGCAGACGCGGACCGGCCCGAGCTGTTCGGTGCGACGCTCGCCCGCTGCGCCGTCGCCACCGCGCCGGCTGCCGCCCCGGACCGCGCCGAGCGCGTTCCCGCCGCCGCCTGACCCCGGCCGCCCGCCCGCCAGTCCGCCCGCCAGTCCGCCTTCCCGACGCCCTTCACCGCCTGGAGTACGAAGTGACCACACCCCAACCCCCCACCCACGCCTGGCTGGGCGGCACCATCGTCGACTGGGACAAGTGCACGGTCCACGCCCGCTCGCAGGGCGCGTTCTGGGGCGCCAACGTCTTCGAGGGCCTGCGCGCCTACCGCCGCCCCGGGCAGGACGGGCTCGCCGTCTTCCGGATCGACGAGCACCTGGCCCGGCTGCGCCGCTCGATGAAGAGCCTGCGCATGGAGATCCCCTTCAGCGACGAGGAGTTGCGGCAGGGCGTGCTCGACGTCCTTGAGGCCAACGCCTTCGATGAGGACGTGCACATCTGCGTCGTCGCGTACTTCAACATGGGCCCCAACGCCGACCCGCTCAGCCACACCGATGACGCGGGCGTCCACATCACCTCCACCCGCGCCCCGCGCGGCCGGGGCTTCGACGGCGGTCTCGCCGCCACCATCTCCTCCTGGCGCCGCATCAGCGACGACTCGATGCCGCCGCGCATCAAGGCGGGCGCCAACTACCACAACAGCCGCCTCGCCCACCACGAGGCGATCCGCAACGGCTACGACACGACCCTGCTGCTCAACCAGCGCGGCAGCGTCTCCGAGGCCCCCGGTTCCTGCGTGGTCATGCTCCGCGAGGGCAAGCTCGTCACCCCGCCCGGCACGAGCGGAGTCCTCGAAGGCATCACCGTCGCCACGATCGGTGAGATCGCCGAGCGCGAGCTGGGCATCCCCATGGAGCGCCGCGAGATCGACCGTACCGAGCTCTACACCGCGGACGAGATCTTCGTCGCCGGCACGCTCGCCGAGATCGCCCCGATCACCAGCCTGGACCGGATCGTGGTCGGCGACGGCGCTCCCGGCGTGACCGTCCGCAAGCTCCAGGAGATCTACGACGCGGTCGTGCGCGACGGACACCCGGATTACCGGCACTGGTCCACGATCGTCCACACCACCCGGGGGAACTGACATGACGAACACCGGCGACACCGCCACCCGGTCGGCGACCGCCGCCGACATGCCGTCCGCGGGAGCCCTGGCCCCGCTGCTGACCGCCCTGCTCGACGGTTCCGTCCAGGTCGTCGACCTCACCTCGCCGCTCTCCGAGCAGACCCCCCTCATTCAGCTGCCGCCCGAGCGCGGCCAGCCCTGGCCCTTCGAGCGCGAGGTCATCAGCCACTACGACGAGGCGGGCCCGACCGTTTACTGGAACAACATCCGCCTCTCCGAGCACACCGGCACCCACTTCGACGCCCCGATCCACTGGCTCACCGGCAAGGACCTCGACGACGTCTCCCAGGTCCCCGCGCAGCGCCTGGTCGGCCCCGCCTCCGTACTGGACTTCTCCGCCGAGGCCGCCGCCGACCCCGACTTCCTCCTCCAACGCCACCACGTCGAGGCCTGGCAGGAACAGCACGGCCCGCTCGCCGCCGGCGGCTGGCTGCTCTACCGCACCGGCTGGGAGTCCCGCCAGGACTCCCAGGAGAACTTCCTCAACGGCAGGCACACCCCCGGCATCGCCCCCGAGTGCGCCAAGTGGCTGGCCGAGGAGACCGGGATCATCGGCATCGGCGTCGAGACCGTGGGCACCGACGCCGGCCGGGCCGGCGAGTTCGAGGACCAGCCCTACCCCTGTCACTGGTACTTCCACGGCGCCGGCAAGTACGGCGTCACCCAGCTGCGCAACCTCCACCGGCTGCCCCCGCAGGGCGCCGTACTCATCGCCGCCCCGCTGCCGATCGTCGGGGGCTCCGGCAGCCCGGCGCGGGTGCTGGCCCTCGTATCCGGCTGACCCCACGGAAGGTGGCTCATCCCGTGTTCCGCACGTCCGACGGCCCGGCCGCGCTGCGCCGCAGGTCGGTCAACCGCATCCTCGTCCTGCACGGCCTGTCGTCGTTCTGCTACGGCATGGTCTTCCCCTTCATCGGCATCCACCTGGCGGCCCGACCCGGTATCGGCACCGGCGGGGTCGCCGTCTACTACGGCGTCAGCGGCCTCGCCAACCTCGCCGTCTCGCTCCTGCTCGCCTCGGCGGCCGTGCGCCTGCCCCGGCACGCCCTCGGGATCACCGGCCTGCTGCTCTGGCTCAGCTGCTTCCTGCTGCTGACCGGGGGCGACACCCTGGCCGCCGCGGCTGCCGCGGCCGTGCTGGGCGGCGCCGGGCAGGGCTGCTTCATGGCCGCGATCATCCCGATCGTCAACTCCCTGGTCCCGCCCGAGGAGCGCCGCCAGGTCTTCGCCCGCCGCTACCAGATCCTCAACGCCACCCTCGCGGGCGGCTCCCTGGTGGCCGGCCTCTTCCTGACCGTCTTCTCCCGCGAGGCCATCACCTGGCTGCTCCTCGCCAACGCCGTCGGCTACCTGCCCGTCGCCTTCGCCCTCGGCATGGCCCGCAGGGTCCCCGAGGTCCCCGACGGTGCCGAGGTCCCCGAGGCCGGCGCGATCGGCGCGGCGCCGACGGCGGACGGCGCCCCCGCCCCGCTGGGCATCGGCCTCCTCGTCCGGGCCTCGCTCGGCGCGGCGCTCTTCCAGTTCGGTGCCTACGCGGTCGGCTTCAGCCAGTTCGAGGCCACCGCCCCCCTGGTCGCCGACCGGCTCATGGACACCGGCATCGGCTGGATCTCCGTGATGCTCACCCTCAACGTCGTGAGCATCGTGGCCTTCCAGCGCCCCGTCACCCGGCTGCTGGAGAAGCGCCCCGAGGAACACGGACTGCGCATCGCCGTCGCCCTGTGGGCGGCGGCCCTGGTGGCCGCAGGGGTCACCGCCTTCGGCCCTGAGCCCGTCCGGCTCGGCGGACTGCTGGCGTACGCGGTCCTCTTCGGCCTCGGCGAGTGCGCGTACTCCTGTTCCTTCCACCCCTGGCTGATCTCCAAGGTGCCCGACCGGGAGCTCACCCGCGCCAGCGCCCTGTGCAACTCGATGATGGGCGTCGGCATGTTCTTCGGCCCCTCCCTCGGCGTCCTGCTGATCGGCGCGCGGCACGCGGCCTGGGTGTGGCTGCCGCTCGCCGCGCTCTGCGGCCTCGTGGCCCTCACCACCTTGCGGCGCAGGACCCGTACCGCCGCCGCCGTTCCCGTGTCCGAACCCGTACCGGTCGCCTGACCCCGCCCGAAACGACAACGGAGAGCCCCATGTCAGACGAGATCGCCACCCTCGACCAGCAGATCATCCGCCTCGTGGGCCGCCGTGCGGCGGCCGCCCGGCAACAGACGCACGCCCGGGTGAACTCGGGCGGCTCGCGCACCTCCCTCGCCGAAGAGAACGTCGTCATCGACCGCTACCGGGAGGAGTTCGGCCGTCCGGGCGTCAACCTGGCCCTGCTGCTGCTCGGGCTGCCCGACCGGATGCCCGCCCGGTGACCCTCCCCGCCACCGCCCCGAAGAGCTCGGCGCTGCGCTGTTTCGTGTACGCGCGGACCCCCGGCACCCCGGGCACCCCCGGCACGCCGTGGCTGCTGGGGGTGGTCCCCGGAGACTCACCGCAGCTGCCGCACGCGGTGTTATCGCACGGCGCCGATCCCGCGGACACCGCCGACGCCGCCGACGCCGCCGCGGAGGCCGTCCGCCGGCTGACCGGGCGGACGCCCCTGCCGGTCACCCCGCCGGTACCGCCGCTGGAGTCGGCCGGGCCGGCGGCGGCCTGGTGGCTGCGGGCGCCGCACAGGGGGCCGTACGAGACCGAGTACGAGTACGTGATGACCCTGCCCGGCCCCCCGCCGGCCGGGCTGGCGTGGCTGGACCCGGCGCTCGCCGGGCTCCACGATCCGCACGACGAGAACCTGCGGCTCGCGGCGGCGCTCGGCGCCGTGATGGACGCGCTGCTCGCCGGGCGGATCACCCCGGAGGTGATCCGCGCGATGACGCTCGGGCACAGCCGCCGGTCGGTGGGCCGCCCTAGGGCCGTTCCTCTGTGGTGAGGTCCTCGGCGGCCGGCCCCTCGGCGGTGAGGCCGCCCGCGGCGCCGCCCGCCTCCTCCAGGCCCACCAGGTAGCCGGTCTGGAAACGGCTCTTCGTGTCGAGGGTGCGCATGATCTCGGCGACGTGCCGCTGCACGGTCCGCATGGACATGCCCAGGCGCCGGGAGATGGCCTTGTCGTCCAGTCCCTCGGTCAGCAGCCGGACGATCGAGTGGCGGAGATCGTCGGAGACCTGCTTGGCCCACTCGCGGTCGAAGCCCACGGGGAAGGGGTCGGCGGCCCGCCACGCCGTCTCGAACGAGGACACCATGAAGGCGACGAGGTTGGGTTCGTACACGACGAGCGCGTGCGCGGAATTGCCCTCGACGCTGACCACCGCCGCCTTGCGGTCGTAGACCAGCATGCGGTCCGGGCCGTCCGCCAGGGTCCGCACCTCCGCACCGCGCTCCATCATCCACTCGGCGAACTCCACCGTGTGCTGGCTGTAGCGGGCCGGGTGCTGGTAGATGGAGCGGCTGCTCACACCGCGGCCGAGCAGCCGACCCATGCTGCCGCGCGCCTTGAGCAGGGCCTCCGGGTCCCGTGCGCCGCCCGGCTGGACGTGCAGCGCCTCGGTCCGGCAGCTGTCCGTCAGCTCGTCGATCATGCGCCGTACGTCGTCCAGATCGGTGAGCAGCTCGACGTCCTTGCGCTGCTGGCGCTGGCGGCCGTTCTGGTAGCAGGGGCCGAGCGCGGCGAACGCCGTGCGGATCCGCTCCACGTCCTCGGTCTGACGGCGGATCTCGCGCTCCAGGGGCCACAGCAGCTGGCCCGCCGCGAACTGCGGCGAGACGACGGTGAGCCGGTCGGGCTGATCGGCGTCGCGGCGCAGCAGCCGCAGCTCTTCGAGCCGTTCGATGGCAGCGCTCAATTCCGGCCGTGCGAGGCCCAGCGCGGCACTGGCCTCCTCCCTCGTGAAGGAGGGGATGCCGGCCGCGTATTCGTAGAGCGCCAGGCCGGCGGGCGTCAGCTCCACGGTCTGGGCGCCCTGCTCGGCATGGTCCATATCGATTTCCACCCTTCGTGTTTGCGACAGGCGTGAATACCGCAGGTCAGGGGGTCTCCCTAGGCAAAGTCAAACACGGCAGGCTGACAGCGTCGCAGGGCAGGCCGGAGCCCGGCGACGCAGGAAGCGAGCGCTGCATGACCTACAGCGCCGCCCGTTATGCCCCTATCGCGTTCGTGTCACGCATCACGAAAAGGATCACAATGCACTCGTTCACCGTACGAATCACCCTGCTCGTCTCTGGCCTCGCAGCGGCAGTGGCGCTCATTATCGGCCACTCCGCTGTGGGTGACACCCCCTCGGACCGGGTCGTCGCAGACAACGGCTGGTCGGCCCCCGTCCCGCAGGTGACGCTCGACAACGGCTGGTCCTAGCAGGACCTCGGCGCAGGCCTCGGCGCACCGCGTCCGGGCCGCGTCCGGGCCGCGGGCGGGCGGCCGCGCGGAGATCAGGCTCGGGAGGGGGTCTGGGGGGTCGTGTCGTCGTCTTCCGGAAGTTTGAGGACGTGCTCCAGGAAGAGGGCGGCGGCGATGACGGCCGCGCCCGCCAGCACCGCGAAGCCGGCGTACCAGGTCTGGTCGCGGCGGGCCGGGACGTCGAGGGAGTCCATCAGCAGGAAGACGCCCACGCCGCCGTACATGCCCGCCACGAGGGCCGCGACGAGCGCGCTGGCCTGGCCGAAGACGACCGCGCGGGCCGCCATCAGCGGCTCCACGCCCTTGGCGCCCGGCCTGCGCTCGCGCTGCGCCTTGAGGCGGGCGCGCAGCGAGAGGGCCGTGGCCAGCAGGACGACCGCGATGGCGCCCAGCACGACGGGTGCGGCGAGCGGGACGCCCGGCAGGGTCCCGTACGCGTTCCACAGCCGGGCGCCCGCCCAGGACAGCACCCCGGCGACGGCGAAGATCCCTGCCAGGACCGCCGGCCTCAGTTGCTTCACGTGCCCGTTCCCCGCTTTCCGCGCCGCGGACCCGTCGACGTCCGCGGCTCCAGCCACAGGTTAACGACTACTCGGGCAGGCGGAGTTCCAGGTCCGGGCGCGGCGTGACGCCCGCCAGGCCGATTCCGGCCAGCAGAGCGGCGACGGGGCCGCGGCCCGGGATCTGCGCCTCGGGGTCGATGTCGTTCCACGGGGCCAGGACGAAGGCCCGCTGGTGGGCCCGCGGGTGCGGGAGGGTGAGGACCGGGTCGTCCGAGACCACGTCGGCGTACGACACGATGTCGACGTCGATCGTGCGCGGGCCCCAGCGCTCCTCGCGGACGCGGTCGAAGGCCTCCTCGATGGCCTGGCCGCGCTCCAGCAGGGAGGACGGCGGCAGGGTCGTCTTCAGCGCCACGACCGCGTTGAGGTACGAGGGCTGCGAGCCGGGCTCGACGCCCCAGGGCTCGGTCTCGTAGACGGGGGAGACGGCCTTGACCCGCAGGCCCGGGGTGTCGCCGAGGGCGTCGATGGCGCCCTGCAGGGTCTCCAGGCGGTTGCCGAGGTTCGCGCCGAGCGCGATGACGGCCCACTTGGGGTTGGAGAGGGTGGTGTCCGCAGCGTCCACCGTCCGGACGACGGATGCGGGCACGGGCTGGACGGTGGGGTCGCTCGGGGCGTTCAATCCGTTGTTCACACGCGGCTCCGGGTGATCGTGATGGTCACGTCGTCGAAGGGGACGGTGATGGGGGCGTCCGGTTTGTGGACGACGACCTCCACCTGTGCCACCGCTTCGTGCTTGAGGCACTGCTGGGCGATCCGCTCGGCGAGGGTCTCGATCAGGTCGACGGGCTCTCCCTGGACCACATCGACGACCTCTTCGGCGACGACCCCGTAGTGCACGGTCTTCGCCAGGTCGTCGTCGGCCGCCGCGGGGCGGGTGTCGATGTGCAGCACGAGGTCGACGATGAAGGTCTGGCCCTCTTCGCGTTCCCGGGGGAAGACGCCGTGGTGCCCGCGAGCCTTGAGGCCGCGCAGCGCGACACGATCCACGCGAATCACTCCTGCTTTCGTAGGTGCTTCCGGTCCGGGACTCCCCGGATCCATGGGCCTGCGCCGAGTGCGGTCGGCGTCGTCCGTCTTCGAATTTACCTGCGAAAGACCTCGGCCCCCGCCGGTGGGGTCAGGCGGGGTCCTCTTCCTCGTCCTCGGCGGAGTCCGTCAGCACGGGAGAACCGTGGTGGGACCAGAGGCGCCAGCCCTCCGATGTGCGTCGGAACACATTCGTGGCGACGACCAGCTGGCCGACGAGCGGTCCGAGCTCCCCGCCGTCCTCGGCGGGCCCGCCGCTGAGGATGTTCTCCGTGCACGTCACCAGTGCGGTGTCGCCTATGACGGCGACTTTCGTGTCGGTGAGGAAGAACTGGATGTAGTCGGTGTGGGACATGATCAGCGCGTACGAGCGCAGCACCTCCCCGCGGCCGGAGAGCACGGGCCAGCCCGGGTGCACGCAGGAGATCTCGTCCTCAAGCCAGAGCGCCGACAGTGCGTCGAAGTCCCCCCGTTCCATGGCCTCGTAGAAGGCCGTGTTGACCTCGTCGACCGCTTCGATGTCGGTTCTGCTCACCGTGCTCCTTCCAGTTCGATGGTCACAGCGCTCCTTCCACGGCTCGGGCCACCCGAACCGCGTCGGCGGTCGCCCGTACTTCGTGGACCCGTACCGCCCACGCGCCCTGGTGGGCCGCGATGGCGGAGACGGCGGCCGTGGCGGCGTCGCGCTCGCGGGCGGGCGGCGGGGCGGCATCGGCGGCGCCGGCCAGGATCCGGCCGAGGAAACGCTTCCGCGAGGCGGCGACCAGCAGCGGGAAGCCGAGGGCGCGCAGCTCGGGGAGGTGGGCGACCAGGGCCAGGTCGTGCTCGGCCATCTTCGCGAAGCCGAGGCCGGGGTCGACCAGGAGCCGTTCGGGGGCGATCCCGCCGGCCACGACGGCCTCGATGCGGATCCGGAGCTCGGCGGTGACCTCGGCGACGACGTCCTCGTACACGGCCAGCTTGTTCATGCCGTCGCTGAAGCCGCGCCAGTGCATCACCACGAAGGGCACCTCGGCGGCGGCGACGGCCGGGATCATGCCGGGGTCGGCGAGGCCGCCGCTGACGTCGTTGACCAGCGTGGCGCCGGCGGCCACGGCCCGGGCGGCGACGGAGGCGCGCATGGTGTCGACGGAGACGGTGATCCCCTCGGAGGCCAGGCCGCGCACCACGGGGACGACGCGGCGCAGCTCCTCCTCCTCGTCGACGCGGGTGGCGCCGGGGCGGGTGGACTCGCCGCCGACGTCGACGAGGTCGGCGCCCCGGGCGACGAGGTCGAGGCCGCGCTTGACGGCCGCGGTGGTGTCGAACCAGCGCCCCCCGTCGGAGAAGGAGTCGGGGGTGACGTTGACGACGCCCATGACCCCGCAGCGGTCCCATTCCGGCAGGCCTGCGACCCGGCCCCTGCCGGCGGCCCCGCGCTCGATGTTCATGGCTCCAGGGTAGGGCCGGTGTCCTGGCCGGGCCGTATGCGGGGACCGGGGCCCGGGCCGCGCACCGCCGCCCGGGCCGCGGAACGGCGGAGCCCGGTCCGCCGACGGTGCGGCGGACCGGGCTCAGAGGCTCCGGGACCCCCGGACCCGGGGGTTCCAGGGCTCGGGTTCCGGCACGCCGGGGTTCCCCGGCTCCCGGCTCCCGGCCCCCGGATCAGGCGACCTGGACTTCGCGCTCCTGCTTGGCCTGGGCGGGCACCGGCGTGCTCAGGTGCGTGTGGGCGCAGGTGCGGACCGGCTTGGGACGGCGGCGGCTCGCGAACAGCCGCGGCAGGGCCAGCGTGACGAAGCCCTCGGCCTGCATCACGGCGAAGCCGATGCGGGGCAGGTCGCGGCTGCTGCGGTAGACCATGAAGCGCGGCTCCCAGCGGGGCCGGAACTTCTCGTTGAACTTGTACAGCGACTCGATCTGGAACCAGCGGGACAGGAAGACCAGCAGGCTGCGCCACATGCGCAGGACCGGGCCCGCGCCGATCTTCTCGCCGCGGGCCAGGGCCGCGCGGAACATCGCGAAGTTCAGGGAGACCTTCTCGATGCCGAGGTCGGGGGCCTGCTGCAGGGAGGCGACGATCAGCAGCTCGTTCATGCCCGGGTCGGCGGCGCGGTCGCGGCGCATCATCTCCAGCGACATGCCGTCCTTGCCCCACGGCACGAAGTGCTGGATGGCCTTGAGGTCGCCGAACGGGCTGGTGTCGCCCTCCTCGACCCGGTGGGCGGTGGCGATGTAGCAGTCGCCGTCTCCCTCGTCGCCGACGCGGCCCAGGGCCATGGAGAAGCCGCGCTCCGTGTCGGTGCCGCGCCAGGCGACGGCCGCGCCGCGGACCTGCTCCAGCTCCTCCTCGGTCAGCTCGCTGACGCGGCGGACCTTGGTGGTGTAGCCGTTGCGCTCGATGCGCTTCACCATCTGGCGGACGTTGCGCATGGGGCGGCCGGTGAGCGAGAAGTCTTTGACGTCGACGATCGCCTCGTCGCCCAGCTCCAGGGCGTCCAGCCCGGTCTCGCGGGTCCAGACCTCGCCGCCGGTCTCGCTGCAGCCCACGACGGCCGGGGTCCAGGAGTGGGCCTTGGCCTCCTCCATGAACCGCTCGATGGCGCCGGGCCAGGCCTCGACGTCGCCGATGGGGTCGCCGGAGGCGAGCATCACGCCGGAGACGACGCGGTAGGTGACGGCGGCCTTTCCGCTGGGGGAGAAGACGACGGCCTTGTCGCGGCGGAGCGCGAAGTGGCCCAGCGAGTCGCGGCCGCCGTGCCTGGCGAGCAGCTCGCGCAGCTTGGTCTCGTCGTCGGTGGTGAGCCGGGCGGCCGGGTGCTCGGGGCGGAAGGCCAGGTAGATGGTGGTGAGCGCGGTCAGCATGCCGAGGGCGCCGAGCGAGTAGCCGACGGTCCACGAGACCCGGCCGGCGTAGTCGACCGGCCCCTCCATGCCGAAGAGCCCGTACACGACGTGGCTGATCTGCTCGTAAATACCCGGATGGCCGACGACCTTGCCCGGGTGGGAGTTGACGATGACCAGACCGAGGCCGATGGAGCCGGCGCTCATCAGCACGAAGTTGGCCAGCGCCTTCCAGCGGCTGCGCGGGTCGGGCAGGGCCTTGAATTCACCCTGGTGGCGCACGATGAGCCCCAGGAGCACCGCCGCGATGACCACGCTGATGACGGAGTGCCGGTACATGAACTGCGCCGCGGCCCCGGCCGGGAGCAGGACGACGGCCGCCCGCCAGGCACGGCGCTTGCGGCGCTTGAGGCCGTGGGCGAGCAGGAGGAGCAGGACGCCCGCGCTGATGGCGAGGGCGGCTGCGAACGGGCCCAGCGAACCGGGCAGCACTTCGGTGACCGCGTGGATGCGGCTGTGCCGGAACCGCGGGAACACGCCCGCCGCGATGTCCAGAAGGCCGACGATCATGACGGCCGTACCTACGAGCCCGGGCACCGACTCCGGTCGTGGGCCGCGGAAGATTCGGCGGACCTGCTTCGGAACCTGTCCCGACTTATCGCCATCTATCCTGCTAGACATCGCTTCCCGTTGCTCCGCGAGAGATCATGTGGCCGAAGGCCGCGACAGCCTCCGGAGTGTGGTGCGTCCACTAGGACGACATCGGGGTCGAGCGGGTTCACTCTTCCGCCGAGAAAAACTAGTCCTGCCATCAGAAAGTCGACTGACTGCTCATGGGTCTCACCAGTAATACGGTTCTGGCGCTGGCCATCATCGCCGGTGTGCTGCTGTTCGCAGCCACGGTGTGGTTCTGGCCCCGGCTCGCCGGCCGCACCTGGCGTGCGCTGCTCGGCCGGGTCGGGCTCCTGCTCGCGACCCAGCTGGCGCTGTTCTCGGCCGTGGGCCTGGCGGCGAACAAGTCCTTCTCCTTCTACGGCTCGTGGGCGGACCTGTTCGGCCAGCAGACATCTGTCGGCAAGGTCGTGGACCACTCCATGAGCAGCAAGGACATCAAGGTCGTCGACAAGCAGAAGCTCGACGTGCCGGGCGGGGCCCAGCCCCAGGTCGGCGGACAGATCCTGAAGGTTGCCATAACCGGGCAGAAGTCGAAAATAACGAGCCCCGGCTACGTGTGGCTGCCGCCGGAGTACTTCCAGCCGCAGCACAAGCAGCAGAACTTTCCGGCCTCCATCGTGCTGACGGGCTACCCGGGCACCGCCGAGAACCTGATCAAAGGGCTGAACTACCCGATGACGGCCTTCAAGCAGGCCAAGGCGGGCAAGATGAAGCCGATGATCCTGGTGATGCTGCGCCCGACCATCGCGCCGCCGCGCGACACCGAGTGCGTGGACATACCCGGCGGACCGCAGACCGAGACCTTCTTCGCCGAGGACCTGCCGCAGGCCATCCAGGCGACCTTCCGGGTCGGCAAGAAGCCGCAGAACATGGGCTTCATCGGGAACTCGACGGGCGGCTACTGCGCCCTGAAGATCGCCGCGCACTACCCGCAGACCTTCGGCGCCGCCGCGGGTCTGTCCGCGTACTACGAGGCGGCGAACGACGCGACCACCGGCAACCTGTTCCAGGGCGACGACAAGCTGAAGAAGCGCGCGGACGTCCTGCACAGCATCGAGCACAAGAAGCCGACCGGTACGTCGTTCCTGGTCACCAGCAGCGAGACGGGCGAGCCCAACCTCGACGACACCAAGAAGTTCATCAAGCTGGTCAAGGGCCCGGACCGGGTCTCCTCGATCATCCTCGACAGCGGCGGCCACAACTTCAACACCTGGCGCCGCGAGATCCCGTCGATGCTGGTGTGGATGAGCGACCGCATCCAGGCCTGACCCCCGGCCAGCCCCGGCCGGCCCCGGCGCGGGGCCGTGCCCGTCGGCCCTACGCCTCTTGCAGCTGGGCCCGGCGCAGCGCCCGGTGGACCCCCTCCGGGGTCAGTACGCCGACCAGCTCACCGGAGTCCGGGTCCGTGACCCCGATCCGGCCGGAGTCCTCCTGCAGCAGCAGTGCCAGTGCCTCCCGCAGACTCGCCCCCAGCGCCACTTCGGCGGTGGGGGCCTTCCCGTCCGCGCCCGCCCGCGCCAGGTCGGCCCGCTCCACAGGGGTGACCGCGAGGTGCTTCAGGCCCCGGTCCGCGCCGACGAAGGAGGCCACGTACTCGGTGGCGGGCGCGGCCAGCACCGCGGCCGGGCGGGCGAACTGCTCGATGGTGCCCGCGCCGTAGACGGCGATGCGGTCGCCGAGCCGGATCGCCTCCTCCAGGTCGTGCGTGACCAGCAGGATCGTCTTGCGCACCGTCCGCTGGAGCGCCAGGAACTCGTTCTGGAGGCGCTCGCGGACCACCGGGTCCACCGCCCCGAACGGCTCGTCCATCAGCAGCACCGGCGGATCGGCCGCCAGGGCGCGCGCGACGCCGACGCGCTGGCGCTGCCCGCCTGACAGCTGCTCCGGATACCGGCCCCCGTAGACGGCCGGATCCAGCCCCACCAGTTCGAGGAGCTCGGCGGCCCGGGCGCGGGCCTTCGCCTTGGGGGTGCCGATCAGCTGCGGGACGGTCGCGGTGTTCTCCAGCACCGTCTTGTGCGGGAACAGCCCGACCTGCTGGATGACGTACCCGATGTGCCGGCGCAGTTCGACCGGGTCGGCGCTCGCGATGTCCTCGCCGCCGATCAGGATCCGGCCGGAGGTCGGCTCGATGAGCCGGTTGACCATCTTCATCGTGGTCGTCTTGCCGCAGCCGGACGGGCCCACGAGCGTGACCAGCTCACCCTCCGCCACCTCGAAGGACAGGTCCTCGACGGCCGTGGTCCCGTCGGGGTAGCGCTTGGTCACATGCTCGAATCGGATCACATGCCCATCCTCCCCCACACGCCGCGGGTTGTTTGTGACGGGAGTATTACCCCGGCGCGAAGGTTTCCGGCCGTTGTCCGCCCCGGGGGTTATGGTCGCTTGTGACCGAGCCCGTTCGGACGGGTGTACGCAATGGCGGCAGGGGGTGAGGGCATGGCAGGGCAGAACTGCCTGGTGGCGAACGACTGGATCTGCTGGGACTACGTCACGTCCCGCTCCCAGGAGCTCACCGACGCCACGGTCCAACATGTGTGGATCACGGGCGTGTCGGTGCTTGTCGGCCTCGTGGTGTCCCTGCCGCTGGCCCTGCTGGCCCGCCGGGGCCGGCGCTGGTCCGCGCCCGTACTGGGCCTGACCACCCTGCTCTACACGGTCCCCTCGCTCGCCATGTTCTCCCTGCTGCTGCCGCTGTTCGGGCTCTCGGCCTCGCTCGTGGTGACCGGGCTGGTGCTGTATTCGCTGACCATCCTCGTCCGCAACGCGATGGCCGGCCTGGAAGCCGTCCCCGAGGAGGTGCGCGAGGCGGCGCGCGGGATGGGGTACGGGCCGGGGCGGCTGCTCTGGCAGGTCGAACTGCCGTTGGCGCTGCCCGCGCTGCTCGCCGGGGTGCGGATCGCCACGGTGTCCACGGTGGCGCTGACCACCGTCGGCTCCATCGTCGGCAAGGGCGGCCTGGGCAACCTCATCGCACCCGCGGTCAACAGCTCCTTCAAGGCCCAGGTGCTCACGGCCTCCGTGCTGTGCGTGCTGCTCGCCCTGGCGGCGGACCTGCTGTTGCTCGGCGTGCAGCGGCTGCTCACGCCGTGGACGCGGGCGACGCGCGCACCGCGGACGGCCCGGCGCGTGAAGCCGGTCCCCACCGAGCCCGCTCCGCCCGCCGCGACGACTCCGACGAAGGGGGCCTGAGGCCATGGGCGTGCTGGGACAGGCCTGGGACTGGCTGGCGGACGGGGCCAACTGGGCCGGGGAGAACGGGGTGTGGCACCGGCTCGGCGAGCACGTCTACGTGAGCGGGATCTCCCTCGCCATCGCCTGCGCGCTGGCCCTGCCGATCGGCCTGTGGCTCGGCCACATCGGCAAGGGCGGGGCGCTCGCGATCAACATCTCCAACATCGGGCGGGCCGTCCCCGTCTTCGCGGTGCTGGCCCTGTTCATGGTCTCGCCGCTGCGCAGCGCGGGCTATCTGCCCACCATCGTCGCGCTCGTGCTCTTCGCCGTACCGCCGCTGCTGACCAATGCGTACGTGGGCATGCGCGAGGTGGACCGCTCGGTGGTGGAGGCCGCCCGGGGCATGGGCATGTCCGGCGGGCAGCTGTTCTGGCGGGTGGAACTGCCGCTCGCGCGCGAGCTGGTGATGACCGGGCTGCGCTCGGGCGCCGTCCAGGTGATCGCGACGGCCACGATCGCGGCCATGGTCGGCCAGGGCGGCCTCGGCCGGATCATCACCGCGGGCTTCAACACGTACAACACCCCGCAGGTCTTCGCGGGGGCACTGCTGGTGGCGGCGCTGGCACTGCTGGTCGAGGGCGCCCTGGTGGCGGCGGACCGGCTCTTCCCGCGCCCGGCGGCGCGCTGACCCGTGCGCCCGCCGTCCGCCCGTCCCCGCGGGCCCTTCCTCGTCCGTTGGTCGTTCCCACTCCCTTGGAGGAGCACAAGATGAGCAAGTCCACGCGCGTCCTCGGCGCCGTACTGGGGGCGGCGGCCCTGACCGCCTCCCTCGCCGCGTGCGGCGGCGACAGCCTGGAGAAGAGCAAGGACACCGGGTCGGGAGCCTCGGCTCCCTCCGACTCCGGTTCCGGTTCCGCCAAGGGCAAGATCGTGATCGGCGCGGCCGGGTTCACGGAGTCCAACGTGCTGGCGGAGCTGTACGCGCAGGTGCTCAAGGACGCGGGCTACAGCACGTCGATCACCACGGTGAACAACCGCGAGCTGTACGAGCCCTCGCTGGAGAAGGGCGAGATCGACGTCGTCCCGGAGTACGCGGCCACCCTCGCGGAGTTCCTCAACGCCAAGGTGAACGGTCCGAAGGCGCCGGAGGAGAAGCCGGTCGCGTCGAGCGACGTGGCGGCGACGGTCGCGGGGCTGGAGAAGCTGGCGGCGCCGCTCGGCCTGAAGGCGCTGCCCGCGGGCCCGGCGGTCGACCAGAACGCGTTCGCGGTGTCGAAGGAATTCGCCCAGAAGAACAACCTGAAGACGCTTTCCGATCTTGGCAAGTCGGGTCTGAAGGTGAAGATCGCGGCGGGTGACGAATGCGCCGTACGGCCCTTCTGCGCGCCGGGGTTGAAGAAGACCTACGGAATCGACGCTTCCGGCATCGACCCGAAGGGCGTCGGCACCCCGCAGGCCAAGCAGGCGGTCAAGGACGGCGTGGACCAGCTGGCGCTCACCACGACCACCGACGCCACGCTCGACACCTTCGGTCTGGTCCTGCTGGAGGACGACAAGAAGCTCCAGAACGCCGACAACGTCCTGCCGGTGGTCAACGCCAAGGACGCCGGATCCCCTGAGATCGCGGCCGCCCTCGACAAGCTGACCAAGGTCCTCACGACCGCCGACCTCGTCGAGTTGAACAAGCAGGTGGACGCCCTGCGCGAGAAGCCGGCGGACGCCGCGAAGGCGTATCTGAAGGCGAAGGGCCTGACGAAGTAGCAGTAGCTACGGGTTTGGTGGAGAAATGACGGGTAACTGCCCGGCCACAGATTGCCGGGCAGTTACCCCACTGGACCTCCACGCCCTGTAAATTTCAGGCCATGCCCCGTGGACGCCACCGCAATCCCGAACCCCTGCACCGGCTGCTCACGCCGACGACCGTGGCCGGAGTCTCCGTCGCCAGTGCGGCCGCGGCCTGGCTGCTCGCGGAACCTTTGCCCCTGCGCCTGCTCGTGGCCCTCGCGGGTGCGGCGGGCGTGTCCGGCGCCGTCCTCATGCGCGCCTGGGACCGCGCGGCCGGTCGCCGCGTGGCCGAGCTCGCGCGCGAGCGGGTCAAGGACGAGTGGAAGACCGAGGAACGGATAGCCGAGCTGGAGTCCGACCTCGAAGAGGCCCGGGCCCTGCGCGCCAAGCTGGACGCGAAGCTGCGGGCCAAGCGGGTCGAACTCGCGGGGCTGCGCGGCGAGCACGCCGCGCTGCTGCGGCGGTACGCCACCGCCGAGACCGAACGGGCCAGCGCCCTGGAGGGCCGCCGGCTGCTCGCCATCGAGGCCTCGGCGGCCCCGGCCTCCCCGGCGGCCCCGAAGGAGCTCCCGGCGGTGACCGAGGAGCGCACGTCGAGCGGGGCACCCACCAGCGTGGGCTACGCCCGGGCCAACGCCGCGATGGCGGCCCTGGTCCGCAAGGCGGAGGCGAAGGAGAAGGCGGAGGCGAAGGCCCCGGGCGAGGGCGGGGCCGAGCCGTCCCAGCCGAAGATGCTGCAGGCCAAGGCCGCCGCCGAGCCGATGGCGTTGGAGGCCGGGCACGCCCGCCCGGGCGCCGTACCGGCGCGCCGCCCGGCCGCCGCGGTGGCCCCGTACTCGGCCGCGCGCCGCTCGGCGTCCCGCGTCGAGGGCGGCTTCGACTTCTTCGGTACGAAGAACGCGGCCCAGGCCCGCGCCGTGATCGAGTCGGTCCAGAACGAGGACCTGGCCGACGTGGTCGGCGCGGAGGCCCTCGCGGTCCACGAGGCGGAGTCCGCCCGGGCGGAGCCGGCCGCCGCCGAGCTGCCGGTCAAGGAGCAGGGCTTCAAGCAGGCCACTCCCGAACAGCGCGCGGTGGGCCAGGTCATCGACCTGACGGCCCACGACGAGACGGAACCGATCGACGTCGTCCGCCTGCGCACCGCCATCTCGTAGGCGGACGCCCGCCGGCCCTCAGAACAGCGGGAGCTGGCCCGGCAGGGGCGGGAGGGTGAAGCCGTCCAGGGTCGGGGCCGAGGCGCCGAGCACCACGCGGGCACGCGAGCCCGGGCAGGAGATCAGGTCGGCCCGGGTGCGGCCGGCGGGAGGGTCGTGGCGGGCGATCCGGCCGGCGGTCACGGCGCAGTCGCGCCCGCATGCGGGGCAGGCCCGTCGGGGGGAGAGGGACATGCCCCAAGTCTGCACCCCCGTACCGACATCAGCGCCGGGCGGCCAGCCATGACTCGTGGGCCGCGCAGACCCGCTCCCACAGGGTCCTCCGGTCCGCCGGGGAAAGGTCGTCGAGTTCGCGCCCGAAGACGCCGCCCACCACCGCCCAGAACTCGCCCGGCGTGTCCAGGACCCGCTCGGTCGTCCCCTTCCCGGGCTCGGTGCGGCTCAGCACCCGGCCCCGCAGCGCGTCGATGCCGTGGGCATCGCGCCGCAGCAGCGCGAGGGTCCGTACGAAGCCCGAGTCCTGCGAGGACGACAGCCGTACGTGCGTGGCCTCGAAGTCGGCCGGAACCGCCGCCGGCGCCGCGAGCATGTTGACCACCGGGAAGGGCCCCGCCTCGTAGACGTACCGCCAGCCGGGCAGCTCCCCGTCCAGCGGGTGCAGTTCGTAGGTGAACTCCCCCTGCCGGTACGTTCCGACGCGCAGCGGCAGCGGCTCGTACGGGCCGTCGCCGAGCCCGGTGTCGACGAAGAACTCCTCGCCGCCGACCCGGACCGTCAGCGCGAGGTGGTCGCCGTTGACGTCCCTGCGCTCGCGCTCGTCCCGGCCGATGACGCCCGCCAGGTGCCGGGTCACGTCGAAGCCGAGGCCCTCCAGGAGCACCGCGAAGGCCCCGTTGAGGTGGAAGCAGTAACCGCCGCGTCCGGCCGCGATCCGGCGTACCGACAGCTCGGGGTCGATGCCGGGCGGCCGGCCGAGCTGGATGCCGAGGTTCTCGTACGGTATGCGCTCGACGTGGGCGCGCTGGAGCGCGAACAGCGCCTCCGCGGTGGGCCGGGGCGGCCGCGCGAAGCCGAGCCGCCGCAGGTAGCCGTCGAACAGGCCAGGGGTCATGTCCGCACCCTAAGCAGGAAACGCCCGCTCAGGCGCGGGAGTTCCCCGGTCTTATCACTTGTCGATGTCTCCCACGACGAAGAACAGCGAGCCCAGGATCGCCACCATGTCCGCGACCAGCTGTCCCGGCAGCAGCACCGCCAGCGCCTGGATGTTGTTGTAGGAGGCGGAGCGCAGCTTCAGCCGGTACGGGGTCTTCTCGCCCTTGGAGACGAGGTAGTAGCCGTTGATGCCGAGGGGGTTCTCGGTCCAGGCGTACGTGGCCCCCTCGGGCGCCTTCAGCACCTTCGGCAGGCGCTGGTTGATCGGACCGGGCGGCAGCTCGGCCATCCGGTCCAGGCAGGCCACGGCCAGGTCGAGGGCGTTGTGGGTCTGGTCCAGCAGGCACTCGAAGCGGGCCAGGCAGTCGCCCTCGGTGCGGGTGACCACCTTCAGGACGTCCTGGAGCTCCCCGTACGCCAGGTACGGCTCGTCGCGGCGCAGGTCGAAGTCGACGCCGGAGGCGCGGGCGATCGGGCCGGAGACCCCGTACGCGTGCACCGCCTCGGCGGACAGTACGCCCACCCCGCGCGTGCGGCCGCGGAAGATCTCGTTGCCGTGGACGAGCTTGTCGTAGACGTCCATGCGGGTGCGGACGTCGGCGATCGCGGCGCGCGCCCGGCCGAGCCAGCCCGCCGGGAGGTCCTCCTTGAGGCCGCCGACGCGGTTGAACATGTAGTGCATGCGGCCGCCGGAGATCTCCTCCATCACGGCCTGGAGCTCCTCGCGCTCGCGGAACGCGTGGAAGATCGGGGTGATCCCGCCCAGTTCGAGGGGGTACGAGCCGAGGAACATCAGGTGGTTCAGCACCCGGTTCAGCTCGGCGAGCAGGGTCCGCATCCACACGGCCCGCTCGGGAACCTCCATGCCGAGCATCCGCTCGACGGCCATGACCACGCCGAGCTCGTTGGAGAACGCGGACAGCCAGTCGTGGCGGTTGGCGAGCATCACGATCTGGCGGTAGTCGCGCGCCTCGAAGAGCTTCTCGGCGCCGCGGTGCATGTAGCCGACGACGGGCTCGGCGCTGACGATGCGTTCGCCGTCCAGGACGAGACGCAGGCGCAGCACGCCGTGCGTGGAAGGGTGCTGGGGTCCGATGTTGAGCACCATGTCGGTGCTCTCCGCCGCTCCGCCGATACCGACCGTGGTCTCCGTCATGGCGGCATTGTCGCAGCCCTACGCTGAAGGGATGGAAACGGGGACGACGGGTGGGACGGACAGCGCCGAGTGGGTGGGGCTGCCGGGTGGGCTGCTGCGGCTGCGGCGGCTGCTGCTGGTGATGTGGACGGTGCCGCTCGCCGCGGGGACCGCCCTGCTGCTCGGGTGGACGGCCGGTCCGGCGTGGGCGGCCATGGGGGCGTTCTGGCTGGTCGGGCTGGGCTGGGGCTGGGTGCTGCTCGGCCGCAACTGGCGGTCCTGGCGGTACGCCGAGCGCGCCGACGACCTGCTGATCAGCCGGGGCGTGCTGTGGCGGGCCCAGACGGTGGTCCCGTACGGGCGCATGCAGCTGGTCGAGGTGACCTCGGGGCCGCTGGAGCGGCGCTTCGGGCTGGCCTCCGTACAGCTGCACACGGCGGCCGCGGCCACGGACGCCAAGATTCCGGGACTGGCCCCGGAAGAGGCGCAGCGGCTCCGGGACCGGCTGACGGAGCTCGGCGAGGCAAGGTCGGCGGGGCTGTGACCGCCGAGACAGGAGCCGAGGCCGGAGCCGGAGCCGGAGCCGCCCCCGCCGTCGAGCGTCGGCTGCACCTGCTCACGCCGCTGCGCCGGGCATGGGTGCCGATCGGCGCGACCGTCGGTGTCGCCGCCCAGCAGGCCGACCAGATCCAGCGGTGGGCGAGCGGACTCTCCGTGACCCTGCGCGGCCTCGCGCTGCTCGCACTCGTCGTGGTCTTCGGCGTGTACGGGTTCCTGAGCTGGTGGTTCACCCACTACGCCGTCACCGACACCGAGCTGCGCATCCGCAGCGGGCTGTTCTTCCGGCGCACCGCGCACATCCGCCTCGACCGCATCCAGGCCATCGACGTGACCCGGCCGCTGCTGGCCCGGGTCGCCGGGGTCGCCAAGCTGCGGCTCGACGTGATCGGCACCGAGGACAAGGACGAGCTCGCCTTCCTCGACGAGCGCGAGGCCGTGGCGCTGCGCGCCGAGCTGCTGGCCCGCGCGGCCGGGTTCGCGCCCGCCGAGGCCGTCTCGCTCGGCGAGGCCCCGCAGCAGGAGCTGCTGAACGTGCGGCCCGCCGATCTCGTGGTGTCGCTGCTGCTCACGCTCTCGGTGTGGGCGGCGCTCGCCGCCGGGCTGATCGCCCCCGTCGCCGTGTGGTGGTTCAGCGGCAACCCGTGGGCGACGATCGCGACCCTGCTGCCCATGCTGGGCGGGGTCTGGTCCGGTACGGCCGGCCGTTTCCTCACCGAGTACGGCTGGCGGGTCGCCGAGTCCCCCGACGGGCTGCGCCTCGACCACGGTCTGCTGGACCGGGCCCACGAGACCGTGCCGCCGGGCCGCGTGCAGGCCGTACGGATCGTGGAGCCGCTGCTGTGGCGGCGCCGGGACTGGGTGCGGGTGGAGCTGGCGGTGGCCGGATCGAAGAACGGGGTCCTGGTCCCGGTGGCCTCGCGGGCCGCCGCCCAGGCGGTCGTCGCCCGCGTGCTGCCGGGCGTGGACCTGGCCGCCCTCGACTTCGGCCGGTCCCCGAAGGCGGGATCGCGGTGGGTGGTCCCGGTGTGGTGGCGGGGCTACGCCCTGGCCGTCTCCGCGGACGTGTTCGCCGCCCGCAAGGGGCTGCTGTGCCGCCGTACGGAGATCGTCCCGCACGCCAAGGTGCAGAGCGTCCGGCTCACCCAGGGCCCGTGGGAGCGGGTGCAGGGCCTCGCCGACGTCCATGTGGACAACGGGGCGGGCGGCACCGTCACGGCCCGGCTGCGCCCGGCGGCCGGGGCCGCCGGGCTGCTGGACGCCCAGGCGGCCCGCTCCCGCACCTCCCGCGCGGACGCCCGCCCGGACCGCTGGATGACCTGACGGGCGACCGGGTCCGGTCACGCGCCGCCGGCGCGGACCAGGCCCGTTTCGTACGCGAGGACGACCACCTGGACGCGGTCGCGCAGGTTCAGCTTGGTCAGGATGCGGCCCACGTGCGTCTTGACCGTGGCCTCGGAGAGGACCAGGCGGGCGGCGATCTCCCCGTTCGACATGCCCTGGGCCACCAGCAGCATGACCTCGCGCTCGCGCTCCGTCAGCCGCTCGATCTCCTTGTTCTGCGGCTCCTGGGTGGTCGTGGGCAGCATCGGCGCGAAGCGGTCCAGCAGACGCCGGGTCGTGGACGGGGCCACCACCGCGTCACCGCTGTGCACCGAGCGGATCGCGGCCAGCAGCTCGGCCGGCGGCACGTCCTTCAGCATGAACCCGCTCGCGCCCGCCTTCAGCCCCGAGAAGGCGTACTCGTCCAGGTCGAAGGTGGTCAGGATGATCACGTCGGGGTGCTCGTCCCGCTCGCAGATCCGGCGCGTGGCCTCGACCCCGTCGAGCTTCGGCATCCGGACGTCCATCAGCACCACGTCCACCTTCGTGGACCGCAGCACCTCCAGCGCCTCCAGGCCGTCGCCGGCCTCGGCGACGACCTCCATGTCCGGCTGGGCCGCGAGCACCATGCGGAAGCCCGTGCGCAGCAGCACCTGGTCGTCGACCAGCATCACTCGGATGGACATCAGTTACCTCGACCTCGTCATTTCTTCTTGAGCGGGAGAAGTGCGCTGATCCGGAAGCCGCCGCCCGGACGCGGGCCCGCGTCCAGGGTGCCGCCGACCATGCCGATCCGCTCGCGCATGCCGATCAGCCCGTGCCCGGCGCCGTCGGCGCCGCCGTCCTCGTACAGCTCGTGGGCGGCCCCCCGGCCGTCGTCCTCGACCAGCAGGCCGAGCCCGTCGTCGAAGTAGACCAGCCGGACGCTCGCCCTGGCCTCGGGGCCGCCGTGCTTGCGGGTGTTGGTCAGCGCCTCCTGCACGATCCGGTACGCGGTGAGCTCGACGCCCGTGGGCAGCCGGCGCGGTGCGCCCTCGACCTCGAAGTCCACCGTGAGCCCGGCCGCCCGGACCTGCTCGACGAGGACCTCGATCTGCTCCACGTCCGGCTGGGGCACGTAGTCCTCGGACTCCTGGGGCTCCCCGGTGCGCAGCACGCCGAGCAGCCGGCGCATCTCGGCCAGGGCCTGGCGGCCGGTGCCGGAGATGGTCTGGAGGGCCTCCTTGGCCTGGTCCGGGGCCACGTCCATGACGTACGCGGCGCCGTCGGCCTGGACCACCATCACCGAGACGTTGTGCGCGACGACGTCGTGCAGCTCGCGGGCGATCCGGGCGCGCTCGGCGGCGACGGCCACCTTGGCCTGGGCCTCGCGCTCCTTCTCCAGGCGGTGGTTCCGCTCGACGAGCTGGGCGTAGTAGGCCCGGCGGGTGCGCAGGGAGTCGCCGAGCACCCAGGCGAGGGCGAAGGGGACGATGGCGAAGAGCGAGGTCAGGATGTTCTCGGAGGTGTCGAGCTGGTTCGCGCGGAAGCGCAGCACGTACAGCGGCGCGGCGGACAGGCCGATGGCGAAGGCCGTACGGGACAGCCAGCGGGGGATCTCGGCCGAGGCGGCCACCGTGTACAGGATGATCAGCATCGCGAGGTCGGAGTTGATCAACTCGGTGTGCGTGACCAGCTTGTAGGCGCCGACGCCGACGGCCAGCCAGAACATCGCTTGCGTCCACTTGCGGCGCAGGGCCACCACGACGCCCATCGCGAGCACCGAGGGGACGGCGATCAGGCGCGCGGCGGTGCTGTTGAAACTGTCGTCGGCGACTTGCAGCAGCCCGAGCCCGACCAGGAGGACAGCCCAGAAGCTGTCGACGCCCGTCGGGTGTCTGCGGAGGAAGTCGTAGAGGCGCTGCACGTCACCCAGAGTAGGCAAAGGAGATAGGTGCTGGAGTCAACCACAGGTGCGATCCGTGTGACGGGGCTGTACTCCCCAAGGTGGAGGGCGAGCTTAACCTTTCGGGGATGAGGACTGAGGGAGAAGTCGCACTTCCGGATCCGGTTCCGCATCCGGTTCCGCAAACGGCTCCGGTCGGATGGCGGTCGGCGATGGAGGCCGCGCTGTACGGGCCGGACGGGTTCTACGTACGGCCGGGCGGGCCGGGGCCGGGCGGGCACTTCCGCACGTCCGTGCACGCCTCGCCGCTGTACGCGGGGGCCGTGGCCCGGCTGCTGCTGTGGGTGGACGCGGAGCTGGGGCATCCGGCGGAGCTGGACCTGGTGGACGTCGGGGCCGGGCGCGGGGAGCTGCTGACCGGGGTGCTGGGCGCGCTGCCGGCGGAGGTCGCGGCGCGGGTGCGCGCGGTGGCGGTGGAGCGGGCGGAGCGGCCGGCGGGACTGGACGGGCGGATCCGGTGGGCGACGGAGCCCCCGGAGGGCGCACGGGGGCTGTTGTTCGCGAACGAGTGGCTGGACAACGTACCGCTGGACGTGGCGGAGGACGGTCGCTACGTGCTGGTCGCCCCGGACGGTACGGAGAGCCCCGGTCCGGCGGTGCAAGACGCGGACCGGGCATGGCTGGAGCGGTGGTGGCCGGGCCCGGGCCGGGCGGAGATCGGGCGGGCGCGGGACGAGGCGTGGGCCGGGGCCGTGCGCTCGCTGTCGCGCGGCCTGGCGGTGGCGGTGGACTACGCCCACGTGCTGGACGCCCGGCCCCCGTACGGCACCCTGACGGGCTTCCGGGGCGGCCGGGAGGTGGCGCCGGTGCCGGACGGGAGCTGCGACGTGACGGCGCACGTGGCGCTGGACGCGTGCGCGGGGGAGGGGGCGGTGCTGGTCCCGCAGCGCGAGGCGCTGGCCCTTCTGGGGGTCTCGGGGGCCCGTCCCCCGCTGCCGATGGCGTCTTCGGACCCCGCCGGGTACGTCCGCGCCCTCGCCCGCGCCGGGGAAGCGGCGGAACTCACCGCCCGCGGCGGTCTCGGCGACTTCGGCTGGCTGGTCCAGCCGGTGGGCGTCGCCACCTGGCCGGCCTGACCGGTCCCGCCGCGCGGGGCTCCGCCCCGCCCCGCGCGGCGGACCCGCGGCCTACTCCGTGGTGTCGTGGCCGTGGTCGTGCCCCGGGCGCAGGCCGCCTCCCGTGGCGCCGCCCGTCGTCGGCTTCGAGACGACCGGCTTCGCCAGCGGGGCCAGGTCGAAGGCGTAGTGGCCGACCGCGTTCGCGATCACGTCCACATTGATGTCCAGCGCCTTCTGGTCGATGTTCGTGATGTCGTCGCCCTTGCCGTGGTAGTTCACGTCGTACGCGACACCCGCCTGGCCGCCGAACTTCGCCGCCTGCGCCGCCGTCTTGATGCCCTCGGCGCCCGTGTCCGTACCGCCCGACGGGATGCCGGCCTCGATGAACGGGCCGTAGTCCGAGCGGCCCGTGAAGTCCGACCCCTCGTGCGGGATCCTCCGCGCGTCGAGGAAGTCGGTGATGCCCTTCTCCAGCTGCGCGGAGCCCTCCGGTCCCGGGCCCGAGCCGACCTTGTCCGAGTCGTCGCCGTCGTAGACGAAGTACGCCGCGTTGGGCGAGGCGATCATGTCGAAGTTCAGGTAGAGCCGGATCTGCTTCTTCTGCGCGTCCGTCAGCCCGCCGACATAGGCCTCGGAGCCCAGCAGGCCGAACTCCTCCGCCGACCACCACGCGAACTTGACCTTGTTCTTGATCTTCGTCTGGCTGCTCGCGAGACGCTGCGCGACCTGGAGGATCCCGGCCGAGCCCGACCCGTTGTCGTTGATGCCCGGGCCGGCCGCGACCGAGTCGAGGTGCGCACCGAGGAAGACCGTGTTGTCCTCGTCGCCGCCCCGCGTCTGCGCGACCACGTTGTACGTCTTGCGGTTCTCCCGGAACTCGCGGATGTCGAGGGTGACCTCGACCGGCCCGGCCGCCGCCTCGGCGGCCAGCCGCTCGCCCTCGGCCTTCGAGAGGCCGCCGGTCGGCACCTTGCCCGCGTTCGCGTCGCCCAGGGTGCCGTTGAGGGCGCCCTCGGTGTTGTTGTAGATGATCGCGCCGGCCGCCCCGGCCGCCGCCGCGTTGGCCTGCTTGACCGCGAAGGTGCAGCCGCCGCGCTTGACGAGAGCGATCTTCCCGGTGAACGCGCCCGCGGCGAAGTCGCCCGCCTCGCAGCCGTTCGTACCGTCCGCGTCCACCGGCACCACGGCGATCTGCGCGCTCACCCCGTCCTCGGGGCCGCTCGCCGTGTACGTCATCAGCTTGATGGGGACGTCGCGCCCGCCCGCGCCGTTGACCTTCAGCGTCTCGGCGATCGTCTCGACGTACACGAAGTCGAACTCGTTCTTCGAGACCTCGTAGCCGGCCGCCCGCATCACGGCCTCGACGTACTGCGCGGACTGCACGTGCCCCTTGGAACCGGCCACCCGCGTGCCCTTGTTGTAGTCGGCGATCGCCTGGAAGACCTTCAGGTGGTTGTTGGCGCCCTTGCCGGTCGAGTCCTTGACCAGCTTCCGGGCCAGCGCGTCACCCCGTGCGGCGTCGCTCTGCGGGCTGCCGGCGGCACCGGCCGGTCCCGCGAGCGTCAGCGGGGAGACGAGGGCCGCGGCGGCCAGGACTGCGGTTGCTGCGGCTATACGGCGTGAGGGCATGAAGGTCCTTCCACGACAAGTACGAGCAGACAGACGGACATGACGGCGTGACGGACATGACGGCGTGACGGACATGACGGCGTGACGACGTGACGGACACGACGACGTGACGGACCGTCGGGCGCCGGCGGTGCGCGGTGGACGCACGGTATAGACCGTGGCGCCGGTCTCGCCAGAGGTTTCGCTGATTCCGGGTGGTGGCCTCCGCATACCGGTGAAAGCCGCCGCCGGCTTTCGGGCATCCGTCAGCGCAGGATGCCCTCGATGAACTCCGAGCCGATCCGTGCCACGACCTTCAGGTCCAACTGGTGCTGGACGTACCGCCCTTGCCGCCAGGTGTGCAGCAGGCCCGCCTTCTTCAGCGCCGACAGGTGCCGCGAGACCTCCGGCGCCGTGATCCCGTGCACGGTCGCCAGCTCGCTCGTCGTGTACGGGGCCCGCGCCAGGCTGCGGCACAGCATCATCCGCATCGGATGCGCCAGCGCCTCCATCCGCCGCTGGAGCAGCTCCACCGAGCCCGGCTCGGGCAGTTCGGGGGAGCGGATCGGATAGTGGACCACCGGCACCCAGCCGGGCGCGTGCAGCACCAGCAGGTGCGGCCAGCCGAAGTTCGTCGGCACGAAGACCAGGCCGGGGCCTATCTCGGGGTCGGTCGCGGTGGCCGAGCCGTGGACCATCTTGTCGACGGTGATGGTGGTGGCGGCCGAGTCGACGCTCAGCGCCGGCGACACCTCGCGCAGCGTCGCCGCCAGCCCCTTGCGGCGCAGCACCTCCGTCTTGTGCCGGGCGTCCGCGCTCTGCTGCGGCTCCATCCGCCGCCAGGTCTGCGCGAAGAACGCCTCGTCGCAGTCCTCCAGGAGCCGCCGCAGCCACACCCGTACCGAGGCCGTGTCGTCCAGCAGTCGCAGCGAGAACTCCAGCTGGCGCGGGCCGCGCGCGGCGGCCGTCTCCAGCGCCTTGGTCCTGGCCCGCGGATTCTTCAGCGGGGAGGGCCCGCCGCCCTCGTTGTACAGCGCCAGCCAGCAGTGCTCCAGGGCGGCCATCACGAACCGCTCGTCGTCCATGCGGTCCAGTACGTCGAGCTCCTCGGCCAGGGTCGCGGCCGGCAGCCCGTCGCCGCCGGGGATGCCCGCGAAGGCCATGAAGATGTCGGAGAACGAACTGCGCCACATGAAGTCGCCCTCCAGCAGCCGGTCCGCCAGGCAGGGCTCCAGCGCGGCGGCCGTGGCGGTGGTCCAGGAGGCCAGGCCCGGGTGGTGGGCGGGCTGCGAGAGGGCGTGCAGCGTCATGCAGAGCTCGGAGAGCGGAGAGGGCGCGAAACGGATGCGCCCCGCGGGGAGCCCGGCGATGTCGATGGTGACGCTCATCGGGCCATTCTGACCTGTCCCGGGCCCGTGACCTGGACGGACACGGTTCGATTGACGAGGAGCGTCAATCGTCGTGCGGGGTGGCCCGAGCGGGTTCAGGGTGGAGTCATGACAGCGATCGAGCAGTACCTCATCGACACCTACCGGGCGACCCAGCAGGGCGCGCCCATGCCCCCGCCGCCGGGCCGCGACGACGTCGCCGTCCTGCGCTCGGCCCGTACGTACGCCCAGTTCCAGGCCGTCGTCGACGGCAGAGGGGCCCGGCACCCCTGGTGGGCGGCCCTGCGCCGGCTGACCCACCCCCACGGAGCCCGGCAGTGCGGCCCCTGACGCGGGCCGGTCAGCGGTCCCCGGGATGGAAGTCGATCTCGTACGCGATCTCCGAGCGCCGGTCCGCGACCACGATGTCGGCGGTCTCCACCGCCCGGCCGTCCACCGCGTAGTACGTCCGCTCGATCTCGGTGATCAGCTCGCCGACGCCGATGCCGAGCAGACCGGCCTGCACCTGGTTGGCGCGCGCCGGGCGGGGGACCTCCGTCGCCGAGGCGACCAGCACGCCGATCGAGCGCATCCGCTCGATGACCCCGGCCCCCTTGAACGGGCCCGCCTCCGGCAGCACCACCGGAGTGCCGTCCGTGACCGCCATCGGCTCCCAGGAGTCGCAGACCTCCACCGGCCGGCCCTCGGCCAGGAACTCGTACGTGGTGTGCACGCACGGGTCGCCCGGTGCGACCGAGAGCCGCTCCGCGATCCGCTCGGGTGCCGGTGTACGGGCAGTGGAGTGCGATTCCCACGTCAGGCCGCCCCCGCCCGGCCCCGCCCGGCGGCGCCGCCGGGAGCGGACCATCCGCAGCCGCTCGCGCGGCGCGCTCAGGTAGGTGCCCGATCCCGCGCGGCCCTCCAGGAGCCCCTCGATGATCAGCAGCTCCAGCGCGCGCTGCGTGACGCTCTGCCCGACCCCGTACTCCAGGGCGAAGCGGGAGCGCGACGGCAGCTTGGCGCCGACGGGCCACTCCCCGGCCCGGATCCGGGCCCGCAGCGCTTCGGCCACCTTCAAGTACGCCGTATCACGGGCCATGTGAGCCGTCCTGTGCCTGTCGACGAGTTGGGCTCAAGCTAATTCATCAGGTCGGACCCGGGACTTCGGAACGGCGGGGAGTGAGACGAGCACCACACCCGCGCCCGCCCGCCGACGGCGGTCGGCGGGCGGGCGCGGGCGTGGTGGGGGGACGGCCTCAGTCGAAGTTCGGCGCGTTGCGCTCGTAGACCAGGCGCAGCCCGATCAGCGTCAGCCACGGCTCGTGGTCGTCGATGACCGAGGACTCGCCGAGGACCATCGGCGCCAGCCCCCCGGTGGCGATCACCCGCACGTCGCTCGGATCGCCGTGCGGTCCGGCCAGCTCCTTGGCCATCCGCGTGACGACCCCGTCGACCTGCCCGGCGAACCCGTAGACCACGCCCGACTGCATGGCCTCGACCGTGGACTTGCCGATGACGTTGCGCGGCCGCGCCAGCTCGATCTTGCGGAGCTGGGCCCCCCGTACGCCGAGGGCCTCCATCGAGATCTCGATGCCCGGGGAGATCACCCCGCCCACGTACTCGCCCTTCGCGGAGACCGCGTCGAAGGTGGTCGCCGTACCGAAGTCCACCACGATCGCCGGGCCGCCGAAGAGCTCGACGGCGGCGACCGCGTTGATGATGCGGTCCGCGCCGACCTCCTTGGGGTTGTCCATCAGGATCGGCACCCCCGTCTTGATGCCGGGCTCCACCAGCACCGCGGGGACGTCGCCGTAGTAGCGGCGGGTCACCTCGCGCAGCTCGTGCAGCACGGACGGGACGGTCGAGCAGATCGCGATGCCGTGGATGCCGTCGCCGAGCTCGCTGCCGAGCATCGGGTGCATGCCCATCAGGCCCTGCATCAGGACGGCCATCTCGTCGGCCGTGCGGCGCGGGTCGGTGGAGATGCGCCAGTGCTCGACGATCTCGTCGCCGTCGAACAGGCCGAGGACGGTGTGGGTGTTGCCGACGTCGATGGTCAGCAGCATTACCGCTCCTCGCGCAGGTCCAGGCCGATGTCCAGGATCGGGGAGGAGTGCGTGAGCCCGCCGACCGCCAGGTAGTCCACGCCGGTCTCCGCGTACGCGCGGGCGTTGGCCAGCGTGAGCCGGCCCGAGGACTCCAGCACCGCGCGGCCGGCGACCAGGGCCACGGCCTCCTCGGTTTCGATCGGGGTGAAGTTGTCCAGCAGGATCAGGTCCGCGCCCGCGTCCAGCGCCTCGCGGACCTGGTGCAGGGTGTCCACCTCGACCTCGATGGGCAGGTCGGGGAACTGCTCGCGGACGGCCCGGAACGCCTCCGCGACACCGCCCGCCGCGATCACGTGGTTGTCCTTGACCAGCGCCGCGTCCGACAGGGACATGCGGTGGTTGACGCCGCCGCCGCAGCGCACCGCGTACTTCTCCAGGGAGCGCAGGCCCGGCGTGGTCTTGCGGGTGTCGCGGACCTTCGCCTTGGTGCCCTCCAGCTCGTCGGCCCACTTGCGGGTCGCCGTCGCGATGCCCGACATCAGGCAGAGCAGGTTCAGCGCGCTGCGCTCGCCGGTGAGCAGGTCCCGGGTGCGGGCCTTGACCGTCAGCAGCACCTGGCCGGGCTTGACCCGGTCGCCGTCCTCCACGTGCCGCTCGACCTCGAACTCGTCCTCGCAGACGACCGACAGGACGGCTTCGGCCACGCGCAGGCCGGCGACCGTGCCCGCCTCGCGCGCCGTGAAGTCGGCGTGCGCGACGGCCTCCTCGGGGACGGTGGCCACGGTGGTCACGTCGACCCCGCCGTCCAGGTCCTCGGAGATCGCCATGTGGGCGATGTCCTCGACCTCGATCGGGTCCAGGCCCGCGCCGGCGAGCAGCGCGGCGAGCGCCGGGTCCAGGCCGCTCTCCTCGCCGTCGCCGCACGCGCAGTCGTCGCCGCAGCCGCCGCCCGCGGACTGGTCGAGGAGCGGCAGCTCCGCGTGCTCGTGGTCGTGGTCGTGCTGTTCGGTGCTCACGATGACTGCTCCTGGCTCAGGGGGTGCTGTACGGACGGAAAGCCCGCGGAGTCGGTGGGGGTGACGACCAGGGCCCGCCTCTCGGTGGCGGACAGCCGGACGACGAGGTGGCGGCGCCAGGCGGCGTCGTCGCGCTCGGGGTGGTCCTCGCGCCAGTGGCAGCCGCGGGTCTCCTCGCGGCGCAGGGCCGCGGCGACCAGGACGCGGGCCACGCACAGCAGGTTCGTGGCCTCCCAGGTCTCGACGCCGGGCACGGCGGTCTTGCCGTCCGTCTCCAGCGCCGTGAGGGCCTTCGCGTACAGGTCCTCCAGGGCGGCGGCCGCCGTGCGCAGGGACTCGGCGGAGCGGAGCACGCCCGCGCCGTCCGTCATGATGCGCTGGACCTCGTACCGCGCCTCGGCGGGCTGGAGCGGGCCGGTCGCCGGGACCGGGATGCCGGGGCCGCCGCTGGCGGGCGCGCCGCCCGCGATGTCGGCGGCGATCCGCTCGGCGAAGACGAGCCCCTCCAGCAGGGAGTTGGAGGCGAGCCGGTTCGCGCCGTGCACGCCGGTGCAGGCGACTTCGCCGCACGCGTACAGGCCGGGGACGGTCGTGCGGCCGTGCAGGTCGGTGCGTACGCCGCCGGAGGCGTAGTGCGCGGCGGGCGCGACCGGGATCGGCTCGGTCACCGGGTCGATGCCGTGGGAGCGGCAGGCGGCCAGGATGGTCGGGAAGCGCTGTTCCCACATCCGCGCGCCGAAGTGCCGGGCGTCCAGGTACATGTGCTGCGCGCCCTGCTCCTGCATGCGGCGCATGATGCCCTTGGCGACGATGTCGCGCGGGGCCAGCTCGGCCAGCTCGTGCTGGCCCTGCATGAAGCGGACGCCGTCGGCGTCGACCAGGTACGCGCCCTCGCCGCGGACCGCCTCCGAGACCAGCGGCTGCTGGCCCTCGGCGTCCGGTCCGAGGAACAGCACGGTCGGGTGGAACTGGACGAACTCCAGGTCGGAGACCTCGGCCCCGGCCCGCAGCGCGAGCGCGACGCCGTCGCCGGTGGACACCGACGGGTTGGTGGTGGCCGAGAAGACCTGGCCCATGCCGCCGGTCGCCAGGATCACGGCGGGCGCGTGGACCGCGCCGACGCCGTCGTGCTGGCCCTCGCCCATGACGTGCAGGGTGACCCCGGCCGTCCGGCCCCCGGCGTCCTGGAGGAGGTCAAGTACGAGCGCGTTCTCGACCGTACGGATGCCCGCCCGCTGGACGGCTTCGACCAGGGCGCGGGAGATCTCGGCGCCGGTGGCGTCGCCGCCCGCGTGCGCGATCCGGCGGCGGTGGTGGCCGCCCTCACGGGTCAGCTCTATCTCGCCGGTCTCGGCGGAGGTGTCGAAGACGGCTCCGGTGGCCATCAGCCGGCGCACGGCGTCCGGCCCCTCGGTCACCAGGAGCCGTACGGCGGCCTCGTCGCACAGCCCGGCGCCCGCGACGAGCGTGTCGTCCAGGTGCTGCTCGGGGGTGTCGCCCTCGCCGAGGGCCGCGGCGATCCCGCCCTGAGCCCAGCGCGTGGAGCCGTCGTCGAGGCGGGCCTTGGTGACCACGACCGTACGGCGGCCGGCGGCGGCGCAGCGCAGTGCGGCGGTCAGGCCGGCGACGCCGGAGCCGACGACCACGACGTCGGCGTCGAGGGCCCAGCCGGGGGCGTTGGCGTGCAGCCGTATGCCGGTACCGGCGGTGCCTGTGCCTGGGGTGCTCACGTGTGTGCTCCGAACTCCAATGGAATGTTGTCGATCAGCCGGGTCGTCCCCACCTTGGCGGCGACGGCCAGGACGGCCTGCCCGGTGAAGTCGGGACGGACGTCGGTGAAGTCACGCGGGTCCACCAGCGCCAGGTAGTCCAGCAGCAGCGGCGGATCGTGGCGGCCCGCCTCCTCCAGGACGTGCCGGGCGGCGGCCCGTACGGCGTCCGGCAGGCCGGTGCCCGCGGCGGACACGGCGTGCGCGTCGGCGGCGGAGCGGATCTCGCCCAGCCGGGCCAGGGCGGTGGCCCGCTCGTCGCTGGCCGGAGAGGCCTCGGCGCGGGCCCGCAGCGCGGCCTGCGCGGCGAGCCGGTCCTGCCCGGCGAACAGGGCGCGGGACAGGGCCAGGGCGGTGCGGCGCTCCTGGGCGGAGAGGAACCGGTTGCGCGAGGACAGCGCGAGCCCGTCCTCCTCGCGGACGGTGGTCACGCCGACCACCTCCACGGGGAAGTTCAGGTCGGTCACCATCCGCCGGATCAGGGCCAGTTGCTGCGCGTCCTTCTGGCCGAAGAGGGCCAGGTCGGGGCGGGTGAGGTGGAGCAGCTTGGCGACGACGGTCAGCATGCCGTCGAAGTGGCCGGGCCGGGTGGCCCCTTCGAGGCGCTCGCCCATCGGGCCGGCGCTGACCCGCACCTGGGGGTCGCCGCCCGGGTAGACCTCGTCGACGGCCGGGGCGAACACGGCGTCGGCGCCGGCAGCGCGGGCGATCTCCAGGTCGGCGTCGAGGGTGCGGGGGTAGCGGTCGAGGTCCTCGTTCGCCCCGAACTGCAGCGGGTTCACGAAGACGGTGACCACGACCTGGCCCGTCCGTCCGGCCCGTTCGCGCGCCGAGCGGATGAGGGTGGCGTGGCCCTCGTGCAGGGCCCCCATGGTCATGACGACGGCGCGGGGGCCCCCGGCGCTGCGCGGGAGTCCGTGCAGCTCCCGGGCGGTGTCGATCAGCAGCAGGTCGGTCACTGGTCCCCACCCTCGCGATCGGCGAGCACGCCCAGGAGGTCCTCGGCGAGTTCGGGCTTGAGGAGGCCGTGCGCGAGGGCCCGGTCGGCGGTGGTGCGGGCCATCGCCAGGTACCCGGCGACCGAGGCGGGCGCGTGCTTGCGCAGCTCCGCGACGTGTGCGGCGACCGTACCGGCGTCGCCGCGGGCCACCGGGCCGGTCAGCGCGGCGTCCCCCGAGCGCAGGGCGTTGTCGAGGGCGGCGCCGAGCAGCGGGCCGAGCATCCGGTCGGGGTGCTCGACCCCGGCCTTGTGCAGCAGCTCCATGGCCTGGGCGACCAGGGTGACCAGGTGGTTCGCGCCGAGGGCGAGGGCGGCGTGGTAGAGCGGACGGTTCTCCTCCGCGATCCACTCGGGCTCCCCGCCCATCTCGATCACCAGGGCCTCGGCCGCGAGCCGCAGCTCTTCGGGGGCCGTGACGCCGAACGAGCAGCCGGCCAGGCGCTGCACGTCCACCTCGGTGCCGGTGAAGGTCATCGCGGGGTGCAGGGCCAGCGGGAGCGCGCCCGCGCGCCGGGCCGGGTCCAGGACGGCGGTCCCGTACCGCCCGGAGGTGTGGACGAGCAGCTGTCCGGGCCGGATCGCGCCGGTCTCGGCGAGCCCCTCGACGAGGCCGGGCAGCGCGTCGTCGGGGACGGTCAGCAGCACCAGGTCGGCCAGCTCCAGCACCTGCGCGGGCGGTACGAGCGGCACGTCCGGCAGCATCCGCGCGGCACGCCGGCGGGAGGCGTCGGAGACGCCGGAGACGGCGACCGGCCGGTGTCCGGCCTGCTGGAGCGCACGGGCCAGCGCGGGGCCGACCCGGCCTGCGCCGACGACGCCGACGGTGAGCCGGGCGGGGCGCGGTTGCTGGGATGAGTTCACGCGGGGAAGGCCTTCCGTTCCAGTCCGCGGGGGGTACCGGACGATACGCCGCCATGCTAGCCCCTGGGCGTGTTGACCGGTCGGGGATGATCGGGGCATGACCGGTGACGAGGATCTGGCGAAGCGGCTGGTGGCGGCGGGGCGTGCGGCGGAGCGGACGCTCTCGTACAGCCTGCGCGAGGCGACGGTGGGGGAACTGCTGGCGGGGCTGGCCGCGCCGGACCCCGACGAGCCGGCCGACGTGTACGGGGACGGGGTGGTGACCCGGCTCGAACAGCGGGTGGCGGAGCTGCTGGGGACGCAGGACGCGGCGTTCTTCCCCTCGGGGACGATGGCCCAGCAGATCGCGCTGCGCTGCTGGGCGGGGCGGACCGGGAACCCGGTGGTCGCCCTGCACCCGGCGAGCCATCCGGAGCTGTGGGAGGGCGGGGCGCTGTCGCTGGTCTCGGGCCTGCGCACGGTGCACCCGACGAAGGACCCGCGCCAGCCCGTGGCGGAGGAGGTCGCGGACCTGGCGGAGCCCTTCGGCACGCTGATGCTGGAGCTGCCGCTGCGCGAGGCGGGCTTCCTGCTGCCCACCTGGGAGGAGCTGGAGGCGCTGGTCGGGGCGGCCCGCGAACGGGACGCGGTGGTCCACTTCGACGGGGCCCGGCTGTGGGAGTCGACGGTGCACTTCGGGCGGCCGCTGGAGGAGATCGCGGCGCTCGCGGACTCCGTGTACGTCTCGTTCTACAAGTCGCTCGGCGGCCTCAGCGGCGCCGCCCTGGCGGGCTCCTCCTCCCTGATCGAGGAGGCGCGGGTCTGGCGCCACCGGTACGGGGGCCAGATCTTCCGCCAGTTCCCGCAGGCCCTGTCCGCGCTGGACGGGCTGGAGCGGGAGCTGCCGCGCCTGCCCTCGTACGTGGCCCAGGCGCGCAGGGTGGCCTCGGCGCTGGCCGAGGCGCTGGCCGGCGGCCCGGTCCCGTGGTTCCGCATCAACCCGGAGACCCCGCACACGCACCAGTTCCAGGTCTGGCTGCCGTACGAGGCGGACCGGCTGACGGAGGCGGGCGTGCGCACCGCGGAGGAGACGGGCACGGTCCTCTTCCGGCGCTGGTCGCCGGCGCCGGTGCCGGGCGTCTCGGTGACGGAGCTGACGGTCACCGCTGCGGGCCTCACCTGGACCGAGGAGGACGTGCACGAGGCGCTGAAGGCCTTCGTCACCCGCCTCGCCCCCTGACGGGACGCGGGGCCGGGGACGGGCGAATGGTCCCGTTCGTGCAACGGCGACGCACCGATTTCCGCCGAAGTCGTCGGTCCGGCGCCGCCTGCCGGTTACCTTCCCTCCACGGGAAGCAACGGAGCCGTCCCCCCGGAGGAGTCACCATGACCGCTCACCCCGCCTGGCAGAAGTCCACGTACTGCGGCGAAGGAGACAACTGCGTGTACGTCTCCGCCGCCCCGGGCCACCTGGTCCGGGTGGCCGACCGGGCCGACCCGGCGCACCTGGTTCTGGCCACGACCCAGTCCGCCTGGGCCGACTTCCTTGACGCCGTGAAGGCGGACGGGTAACCGTCGGCGCGCCCGGAATCATGCCGCTGAGGGGATTTTGTCCGATTAGCGCGTATCTTCGGCCCATGCCCACGCCCTACGGATCCCGCGGCGGCATGGCGTTCAGCGCCGCCGAGCTGCACGTGCTCAGGCGAACGCTCGCCCACGCCCTCCAGTCCTCCACGGCCCCCGCCCCCCTGACGACCCCGGAGGTCCAGGACTGTCTGCGCCTCGCGCAGTCGGTGGACGAAGCGGTCCAGGAGGCGGGGCGGCTCAGAGCGTTCCTCCTCGCCGACCTCGCCCGCTACCGCGGCGCCCTGCCCGGCAGCCTCTCCGGCTACCTGGAGCTGCTCCAGGACGCCCTGGCGGCGGGGTACGAGCCCGCGCCCGACGACCTGGCCGCCCTGCGCGCCCTGCGGGCCAACCCGGTCGCGGCGGCGCTGCTGGAGCGCTGCCAGACCATCGCCGAGCGTTCTCTGCGCAGGCGGCTCTCCACGACCCCGCCGCCCCGGACCCGGCTGCTGGCCCTGTCCGGGGGCAGGGACACGAGGGAGTCCAGGAGCGTCAGGGAGGCCGGGAACGGCAAGGAGGCCGGGAACGGCAAGGACGGCAAGGACGGCAAGGAGGAGCCGGCCCGGCCCGCTCCGGCGCCCAAGGAGCCGTCGCACCCCGAACGCCCGTCCGAGCGCCCCATCCCGACGCCCGGCGAGGTGTTCCCGCCGCGCCGCAAGCCCACCCCGCCCCCGGCGGCCGGGCTCGCCGCCGGGTAGCTACGCTGGGGGCATGGACTACGTTTCCGCGCTCGTGCCCCCCGTAGTGATGGCCGGCTTCTTCATCGCGCTCGTCGTGACGATCGTGAAGAGCCAGGGCGGCGCCAACAAGGCCAAGGAAGACGCGGCCGTCGACGCCGTGATCGCCCGCGCCGAGGCCGTTCAGCAGACCCCGCCCGGCAAGTAGTCCGACCGGTCTTCCCCGCCTGACCGGCGCGCGTATCGCGCCCGCGCGCCCTCCCGTGTAACGCTGCGCCCCCACATTCTCGCGGCGCGTTGCGTTCTGAATAGCCGGGCAATTCCACACATTCCGCACTATCGTGCTGTTGTGCCTCGCCCCTTGGGAGAACTCGAAGACGCGGTCATGACGCGGGTGTGGCAGTGGAACCGCCCGGTCACTGTTCGTGAAGTTCTGGAAGACCTCCAGCAGGAACGGTCCATCGCGTACACCACGGTCATGACCGTTATGGACAATCTCCATCAGAAGGGCTGGGTCCGCCGGGAAGCCGAAGGCCGGGCCTATCGATATACCGCGGTCTCCACCCGGGCCGCCTACTCGGCCGCACTGATGAACGAAGCCTGGTCGACGAGCGACAACCCCGCGGCCGCCCTCGTGGCCTTCTTCGGGATGATGTCCGCCGAACAGCGCGACGCCCTGCGGGACGCCTTCCGCATCGTGGGGTACGACGACGGGACGGCCGCCGAGCCGCCCGCCGAGTCCGCAGGCCGGCCGCCCGCCGCCCCGCCCACCGCCCCCGCCGCCCCGCCCGCCGAACCCCCTTCCGCCGAAGGGGACTCCGCCGGGCGCGCGCCCGAGCCCGGGCGATAGCGTCCGGGCATGGGTGAGTTTTCCGCTGAACACGCAAAAACAGTGACGATCCGCCGTGCCCGCACCGGCGATGTTCCCGCGCTGCGACGTCTCCTCGACCAGTACGTGCAGCAGCGGATCCTCCTCGACAAAGCCCCGGTCGTCCTTTACGAGGACATCCAGGAGTTCTGGGTCGCGGAACGCGACCGGGACGGCCAGGTCGTCGGCTGCGGCGCTCTCCACGTCATGTGGGAAGACCTGGCCGAAGTCCGTACTCTCGCGGTGGACCGCGAGTTGAAGGGCGGTGGAGTCGGTCATCAGCTGCTGCGGCAGTTGTTGGACACCGCGCGGGCCCTCGGCGTCGCCAAGGTTTTCTGCCTGACCTTCGAAGTGGACTTCTTCGCGAAGCACGGCTTCGTCGAGATCGGGGAGACCCCGGTCGAGACGGATGTCTACATGGAGCTCCTGCGTTCCTATGACGAGGGCGTCGCCGAGTTCCTCGGTCTCGAACGGGTGAAGCCGAACACCTTGGGCAACAGCCGGATGCTTCTGCACCTGTGAACGATCACGGTGGCTTTTCCCGTGCTCCGCGCACCTGTGGCCTATGTCCGAATCGCGCACGTTTCCCGCCGCGTTGCGGTCTCGAACCTCTCCAGGGGGGTTTGTGTTTTCCAGGGAAAAGCGGTTTCCTTTCCGCGTACTGCTTTTCGATGAAAGGAAATCCCGGTGGCACAGAAGGTTCAGGTCCTTCTTGTCGACGACCTCGACGGTGGCGAGGCGGACGAGACCGTGACGTTCGCTCTGGATGGCAAGACCTACGAGATCGACCTCACCACCGCCAACGCGGAGAAGCTGCGCTCCGCGCTCGCCGACTACGTGAAGGGCGCCCGCCGCACCGGCGGCCGCGCCTCCGGCGGTCGTGCCAAGACCCGTACGGCCGCGACGTCCGGAAACCCGGACACCGCCGAGATCCGCGCGTGGGCCAAGGCCCAGGGGATGAGCGTCAACGACCGCGGGCGCGTCCCGCAGGAGATCCGCGAGGCCTACGAGAACGCCAAGGGCTGACCCTCGGCCTCTCGTTCCCTCGGGGCCCTCGGGCCGGCGGGGGAAGGGGCCCTCAGGGGCGTACGCCGCCACAGGCGCGCCCGGTGGCATTCCGTCGCCGCCGCCGCGACCAGGCGTACGAGATCGGGCCCGGCACCACCGTGCCGGGGACCGGAGCCCTGCCCAGGACCGGGCAGGGACGGCAACAGTGCCTCACACCCCTGCTCGGGGGGTCGCAACCACACGGCGGCCCCCCGGGGACTTCCCCCGGGGTGTCCCGGCGGGACCGGGGCCGAGATCCGGCCTCCGGCGCCCAGCGCGGTGAGGTCCAGGGCGACCCCGCCCCACTCCAGCCACTCCAGCAGACCGTCCAGCTCCTCCGCGCTCCCCGCGGCCACCAGGAACCTCATCCTGCGTCCGGCGAACGCCACCGGGCCCGTGGCGACCGGCCCGCGCAGCAGCCGCTCCCCGGCATCGGCCGGCAGCTCCAGCACGTCGAACCGCACCCCGGTGACCAGCTCCGCGGGCGGCCCTTCCGCAACGGGCCAGCCGAGCACCCCCTCGTACCAGGACGCGTACGCGTCCCGGGGCGGATCCGCGGGTGAATCCTCGGGCGCGACGTAGGGCGGCGCAGCGGTGACGGCCATGACCGGAGCAACTCCGGAGCGCCATCGGGGTTACGCAGTGCGCCGGACTCAATGCGGAACGTAAACATCCGCCGAGGTGGAGTCCCACATTCGGGACGCAATCGTGTTCGCCCGTAGCGGAGGGAACCGGTGCCACCGGCATGGAGTGTCAGTCCTTACGGGTAAGACATTCCTAGTGGATCGGGGCGACACGCTGATTTGAGCGGCTTCCGTTCGCCATCGGCGTACACGTGTGACGGGTATCTGCCTGGCCTGCGGGAACATCGTCTCGCACCATCGGGTTGGAGCAGTTGTCGGCTGTTGAAGCCGGTTTTCCCCACTGACGTGGGGGTGATCGCGGACGGATGTCGGCAGTTGGAATGAGCTGTCCCGCCCCGCGGGACTAGCATGCGGAAGGACAGGGCGGGGACCGACCCCGAACTGCCCGACCGCTCTGAGGAGCGATAAACGATGTTCGAGAGGTTCACCGACCGCGCGCGGCGGGTTGTCGTCCTGGCTCAGGAAGAAGCCCGGATGCTCAACCACAACTACATCGGCACCGAGCACATCCTCCTGGGCTTGATCCACGAGGGTGAGGGTGTCGCCGCTAAGGCCCTGGAGAGCCTCGGGATTTCGCTCGAGGCTGTTCGCCAGCAGGTTGAGGAGATCATCGGTCAGGGGCAGCAGGCCCCGTCCGGCCACATCCCCTTCACCCCGCGGGCGAAGAAGGTCCTGGAGCTTTCGCTCCGAGAGGCCCTCCAGCTCGGCCACAACTACATCGGCACCGAGCACATCCTGCTCGGCCTCATTCGCGAGGGCGAGGGCGTCGCCGCCCAGGTCCTGGTGAAGCTGGGCGCCGATCTCAACCGAGTCCGGCAGCAGGTCATCCAGCTGCTCTCCGGCTACTCCGGCGGAGGCAAGGAGTCGGCCACGGCCGGCGGCCCGGCCGAGGGCACGCCCTCGACCTCCCTCGTCCTGGACCAGTTCGGCCGCAATCTCACGCAGGCCGCCCGCGAATCCAAGCTCGACCCGGTCATCGGGCGCGAGAAGGAGATCGAGCGGGTCATGCAGGTCCTGTCCCGCCGTACCAAGAACAACCCCGTCCTCATCGGCGAGCCCGGCGTCGGCAAGACCGCCGTCGTCGAGGGCCTGGCCCAGGCGATCGTCAAGGGCGAGGTCCCCGAGACGCTGAAGGACAAGCACCTCTACACGCTTGACCTCGGCGCCCTGGTCGCGGGTTCCCGCTACCGCGGTGACTTCGAGGAGCGCCTGAAGAAGGTGCTCAAGGAGATCCGCACCCGCGGCGACATCATCCTGTTCATCGACGAGCTCCACACCCTCGTGGGTGCGGGCGCCGCCGAGGGCGCGATCGACGCCGCCAGCATCCTCAAGCCCATGCTGGCCCGTGGTGAGCTCCAGACCATCGGTGCCACGACGCTGGACGAGTACCGCAAGCACCTTGAGAAGGACGCGGCCCTTGAGCGCCGCTTCCAGCCGATCCAGGTGGCGGAGCCTTCCCTCCCCCACACGATCGAGATCCTCAAGGGGCTGCGCGACCGCTACGAGGCCCACCACCGCGTCTCCATCACGGACGAGGCCCTGGTCCAGGCGGCGACGCTGGCCGACCGGTACATCTCGGACCGCTTCCTGCCGGACAAGGCGATCGACCTGATCGACGAGGCCGGCTCCCGGATGCGCATCCGCCGGATGACCGCGCCGCCGGACCTCCGCGAGTTCGACGAGAAGATCGCGGGCGTGCGCCGCGACAAGGAGTCGGCCATCGACTCCCAGGACTTCGAGAAGGCGGCTTCCCTCCGCGACAAGGAGAAGCAGCTGCTGGCGGCGAAGGCCAAGCGCGAGAAGGAATGGAAGGCCGGCGACATGGACGTCGTCGCCGAGGTCGACGGCGAGCTCATCGCCGAGGTCCTCGCGACCGCGACCGGCATTCCCGTCTTCAAGCTCACCGAGGAGGAGTCCTCGCGGCTGCTCCGCATGGAAGACGAGCTCCACCGCCGGGTCATCGGCCAGAAGGACGCCATCAAGGCGCTCTCCCAGGCGATCCGCCGTACCCGTGCGGGTCTGAAGGACCCGAAGCGCCCGGGTGGCTCGTTCATCTTCGCCGGCCCGTCCGGTGTCGGTAAGACCGAGCTGTCCAAGACGCTCGCCGAATTCCTCTTCGGCGACGAGGACGCACTGATCTCCCTCGACATGTCGGAGTTCAGCGAGAAGCACACGGTTTCGCGCCTCTTCGGTTCGCCCCCCGGCTACGTGGGCTACGAGGAGGGTGGCCAGCTCACCGAGAAGGTGCGCCGCAAGCCGTTCTCCGTCGTCCTCTTCGACGAGGTCGAGAAGGCCCACCCGGATATCTTCAATTCCCTTCTCCAGATCCTGGAGGACGGTCGCCTGACCGACTCCCAGGGCCGGGTCGTGGACTTCAAGAACACGGTCATCATCATGACGACCAACCTGGGTACGCGGGACATCTCGAAGGGCTTCAACCTCGGTTTCGCCGCTGTCGGCGACACCAAGACCGGCTACGACCGGATGAAGGCGAAGGTCAACGAAGAGCTCAAGCAGCACTTCCGGCCCGAGTTCCTGAACCGTGTCGACGACACGGTCGTCTTCCACCAGCTCACCGAGGAAGACATCATCCAGATCGTCGACCTGATGATCGCCAAGGTCGACGAGCGCCTGAAGGACCGCGACATGGGCATCGAGCTGAGCGGTGACGCGAAGCTCCTGCTCGCCAAGCGCGGCTACGACCCGATCCTGGGTGCCCGGCCGCTGCGCCGGACCATCCAGCGCGAGATCGAGGACGTCCTGTCGGAGAAGATCCTCTTCGGCGAGCTGCGCCCCGGCCACATCGTGGTCGTCGGCAAGGAGGGTGACGGCGAAGAGGCCAAGTTCACCTTCCGCGGCGAGGAGAAGTCGGCCCTGCCGGACCTCCCCCCGATCGAGGCCACGGGCTCCGGCCCGGACCTGTCGAAGGGCGCGTAGCGCGCGGGCGGTAGCCCGGCCGTACCGAGGGGCGGCCCCGGAACCACACGGTTCCGGGGCCGCCCCTTTGCGTTGACGGCCTCCGGTCCCGGGGTCGGAGGGCCCCGGGGCTTCGGTCCTCCGGGGGGCGGCAGAGGTCCCGGGGCCGGTGACAAGCCGCACAGGGCAAAACGGACCTACTAGAACGTCTCGTAGGTTCGATGTCCGTTTTGCCCCTGTCGGGCCGGGGCCTCGGGCCAGTCGGGGCGCGGTCAACCGGCTGCGTCACACCCCCGGGGCCTACGAGCCCGGGTAGTAATCGGGAGGTTTGGGGATACCGCGGGGCACGGGTTACCAAGGGTGGGCAAGCCCGGCATCGCTCTCCAGCGTGCCGGGTGGCTTCTTGCCCGAACCGCCCTTGTCCCCGGCCCGGAGGTCTCCCTATGTCCGCGAAGCGCAGCATCACCCGTCGTACCCGTATCGCCGTCGGCGCCACCGCTCTCGGTGCCGTGCTGGCTCTCGGGGCCGGGACGACCGCCGCCTTCGCCGACACGGCTCCGGAGACCGCCCTGACCGGCACCGCCGGGCTGGTCGCGACCCAGGCCAAGGCCCAGGCCGCCCAGGCCGCCGCCGCCAAGGCCGCTGCCGCGAAGGCCGCCGCTGCCGCGAAGGCCGCCGCTGCCAAGGCCGTCATCGCCTGGCAGAAGCCGGTCGCGAGCTACACGCTCTCCGCGACCTTCGGCAAGGGCGGCACCATGTGGTCCCACAAGCACTCGGGCCAGGACTTCGCCTGCCCCGTCGGCACCCCGGTCAAGGCCGCCTCCGCGGGCACCGTCGTCAAGGCCGGCCCGAACGGTGGCGGCGACGGCCCGGCGTACGGCAACGCCATCGTGATCAAGCACGCGAACAACACGTACTCGCAGTACGCGCACCTCTCGAAGATCAAGGTCCGGATCGGCCAGAAGGTCACCAAGGGCTCGCAGATCGCGCTGTCCGGCAACACGGGCAACTCCAGCGGCCCGCACCTCCACTTCGAGATCCGGACCACCCCGAACTACGGCTCGGCCGTGAACCCGGTCTCCTTCCTGCGCGGCGCCGGCGTCAGCGTCTGACCCGCGGCACCCCTCCGGCCGAGGTCAGTACAGGAGCCAGGAGCCCGTCGGCTTCGTCTTCGCGTCGACCCGGCCCGGCTTGAACGTGTCGATCTGGGCGGGCGAGAGCACCGAGGCGTAGGTGTGCACGGTCTCCATGGCCCCGTTCCACGGCGCGGTCCACTTGTCCTCGTGCCGTGAGCGGGCCAGCTGGAGCGGTCCCTGCGCCTGGAAGATTCCGGGGACGGCTGCCTCGCCGGTCTTCTTCCCGTTGACGTAGAGGGCGATCTGCTTGCGCTCCGCGTCGTAGGTCCCGGTCAGGGTGGAGAAGGTCTTCTCCATCTTGGGGCTCTCGCCGGTCACGGTCACCGCGGTCGCCTCCGCCCCCTGGTCGCCGGTCTGGACGCGGAAGACCCAGGCCGGCTTGCCGTTCACCTGGTCCAGGCCCAGTTCGAACGAGAAGGACTTCTCGTTGCCCTGGCTGACGGCGATCTGGCGCCCCTTCGGCGCCCGGTTCCAGACGTGGGCCGAGACGGTGAAGCTCTTGCCCGTGTCCACCACGGCCTTCTGGGACTCGGCGTACGAGTTCTCGTTGCCCTTCGTGCGGATCTCGAAGCGCTTGTCGATCGGGAAGACCCCGGCGTCGGGGCCCATCTTCAGCGGGGACTTTCCGCTGCGGTCCCGGATCTGCGTCGGGTCGTCCTTGACGGTCGGGGTGTTGTCGACCGGCGCCTTGGTCTTCGAGCCGCTGGGGGAGGGCGAGGCCGAGACGGTCGGGGACTGCTTGTCGTCCACCGCCTCGTTCCCGCCCTTGTCGTCGCCGCCCATCAGCAGGAACGTTCCGCCGCCGGCGAGCAGCGCCAGTACGGTCACCGCGCCGGCGATCATCCACAGCCGCTTCTTGCGCTTCTCGGCCGCCGACCGGTCCGCCATGGCCTCCCAGTCCGGCTGGTCCGGCGCCGGGGCGAACGGCCCGGGCGCGCCGGGGAAGCCGGGACCGCCCGGAGCACCCGGCGGCACGGGCGCGCCCATGTCCGGGAGCCCCTGGGCCCACTGCTGGGGGGCCGGGCCGAAGCCACCGCCGCCGTCCTGGGCCGGAGCGCCGGGCGGGTAGCCGTAGCCGGCCGCGGGGGCCGGCGGGGCGGGCGGGAACCCGTAGCCCCCGTTCCCCGGGGCGGGCTGGGGCTGCGGGTTGCTGGGGGGATTCGTACCGTCGGTCATCCAGGGATGCTAGAACACCGGTCCGCGCACGGGTACGGCCCGGTCCCGGTCGGACCGCACCACGGCGGCGGGGCCCGTTCCGGGCCGCCCCGACGCCCCTATCCCGACAGCTTGATGATCGGGAAGCTGCCGGTCGCCGTCGGCGCGTGCTCCGGCAGCCACAGCACCGCCACCGCGCCCGCCGCCGCGCCCTCGCGGTCCACGCCGCCCGGAGCCGCCACGTTGCGGAACGTCAGCCGGGCGCCCAGTACCCTGGCCTGCCCCTCCGCGATGGTCAGCCCCAGCCCGTGCCCGACGCCCGCCCGGTCCGTGGACCCGGTGCGGAACCGGCTCGGCCCCTCGCGCAGCAGCGCTTCCGGGAAGCCCGGCCCGTGGTCGCGGACCCGTACGACGCGGCCCTCGATGTCGACCTGGATGGGCGGCTGCCCGTACCGGGCCGCGTTGGCCAGCAGGTTGCCCAGGATCCGCTCCAGCCGCCGCGGGTCGGTGCTGACCATCTCGTCCGCGACCACCCGTACCGAGGCCTCCGGCATCAGCGCGGTCACCCGCCGGCTCACGAACTCGCCCAGTGCCACGACCTGCAGCTCCGCCCGTTCGGACGCGCTGTCCAGCCGGGCCACCTCCAGTACGTCCTCGACCAGCGCCCGCATCGCCTGCGCCCGGTCCCGCACCAGTTCCGTCGGCCTGCCCGGCGGCAGCAGCTCCGCGGCCGTGAGCAGGCCCGTCACCGGGGTCCGCAGTTCGTGCGCGATGTCCGCGGTCACCCGCCGCTCGGCCTCCAGCCGCTGCTGGAGCGCGTCGGCCATGGCGTCCACGGCCCGCGCGAGGTCGTCGGTCTCGTCCCGTACGACGCCGCCGACCGCGTCCCGCACCCGTACGTCGGGGTCCCCGTGCGCCACCCGCTGCGCGGCGGCCGCGGCCTTGCGCAGCCGGCGCGAGATCTGCCCGCCGATGAGCACGCCGAGCGCGGCGCCCGCGACGACGACGGAGATCGACCCGACGACCAGGGCCCGGTCCAGGTCGCGCACCATGTTGGCGCTCTCCTTGAACTCGTTGTGCAGCGACAGCACCTGCCCGTTCCCGAGCGGCACCGCGGCCCACACCACCGGCACGCCCCGGCGCGACTCCTGGACGTACGTGCCGCGCCGCCCCGAGCGCGCCTTCTCGCGCAGCGCGGCGGGCAGATCGGGGTCGTTGACCTTCGCCCCGAGGACCGGTTTGCGCCCGGTCTCGACGACGCGGGCGATGATGTTCACGTTCGCCAGCTGGGCCTCGCGCGCGCTCTCCAGCATCGACACGCGGGCAGCGCTGTGCACGACCAGGCTCAGTGCCACGGCGACGAGCGCGCCGACGGCGGCGATGGCGAGCGTGATCTTCCAGCGGATCCCCGTACGGAGGGTGAAGCGCCTCATGCCTTCAGCTTGTATCCGAATCCCCGGACCGTTTCGATCCGGTCCTGTCCGATCTTGGTGCGCAGCCGCTGGACGTGGACGTCCACGACGCGGGTGTCACCGCCCCAGTCGTAGTCCCAGACCCGCTCCAGCAGGCGGTCGCGCGAGAGAACGGTGCCGGGCGCGGAGGAGAACTCCAGGAGCAGCCGCATCTCGGTCGGCGTCAGCGCCACCGGGGCGCCGGCCCTGCGGACCTCCATGCCCTCGGTGTCGACCTCCAGGTCGCCGAAGGCCAGCACCCCGCGCTCCTCGGAGCCGTCCTCGTCGTGGGCACCGGGGCGGCCGTTCTGCGGCCCGCCCGCGTGGCCGAAGCGGCGCAGCACCGCGCGGATGCGGGCGACGAGGACCGAGCCGTCGAAGGGCTTGGTGACGTAGTCGTCGGCGCCCGCCTCCAGGCCCAGGACCACGTCGATCGAGTCGGCGCGGGCCGAGAGCATGATCACCGGGACGGTGGACTCGTCGCGGATCCGGCGGCACAGGCTCACGCCGTCCATGCCGGGCACCATCACGTCGAGCAGGGCGATGTCCGGGCGGTTGGCGCGGAAGGACTCCAGTCCGGACAGGCCGTCGGGCATGGCCGTGACCACGAACCCGTCGCGTTCCAGCGCCAGCGTCGTGGCCTCACGGATGACGTCGTCGTCCTCCACGAACAGGACATGGGTCTCGGCCATGCGGGAGCCTCGCCTCGGTTGCTCGGTACGTCAGTTCTTCTGAGTGACGGCGGGGGCGGGCTGGGCCCCGCCGTCGATGTTGCTGTAGTCGGTGTGCACGCGGTCCTGCTCGGCGAACTTCTCCCCGTTCCAGCGGTACGTGATCACGTCCTCGCCGGACGGGTACGCGAGCGCGTCGCTCTTGCCGTACACCGGCCTGGTGACCACCAGGTCGCCCCGGTCGATCTCCGCGTAGACGGGCGGCTGCTCGTCCGAGAACACATTCTCGTACGTCCCGCCCTCCGACCTGTACACGTAGGAGCCCCGCCCCAGTGCGTCGGCGCAGGACAGCACGTTGACGACGATGTCGACGACCGAGTTCCCGGTGACCTTCCCGTAGCTCACGTCGATCGGGTAGTCCTTGCCCGCGCAGGGCTTGAGGTCCCGCTTGACCGCGTCGCTGACCTTGGGGTCCGCCCGGAGCAGCGCGACCGGGTCGACCTTCTTCGAGGGCTTGCCGGAAGCGCCGGTCGTGGCCGGGACGTGGTCGGGCGGGGTGGCCGTCGGCGAGCCGGTCTTGGACACGGGGTCGGTGTGGGCCGGCCCGCCGTCACGCAGACCGGTCCCGCCGGCGCTGCAACCGGCCGCGAACAGCACAGTGCCGGCGAGGACGACCGTCCCCGCCGACATCAGCGCCAGCGAACTTCTGCCCCTCAGGCATTGGCCGTTCAGGCCGCGCACCGCTCACGCCCCTCGTACCGGATGGTGTGGTCACCGCGGTGGTCACCGCGCTCCAGCGCGCGCATGTCCAGATCCCGGCTCTCCAGTTCCTGCCGGAGACGGGCCAGTGCGCGGTGCAGGGTGCTCTTCACAGTACCCGCAGACATCCCGAGCGCGGCGGCGGTCTCGTCGGTGCTCATCTGCTCCCAGTGCCGCAGCACGACCACGCTGCGCTGCTTGGGTGCGAGCACCTTGAGGATGTCCATCAGCAGGGCGCGGTCGGCGCGCTGGTCGGAGCCGTCCTCGACGGAGGCGTCCGGGAGCTGCTCGGTGGGGACCTCTTCGAGCTTGCGGGCGCGCCACCACTCGGTACGGGTGTTGATCATGACGCGGCGCATGTAGGCGTCGGCGAGGGACTTGTCGGCGATGCCGTCCCAGCGGCCGTACGTGCGCACGAGGGCGGTCTGGAGGAGGTCCTGAGCGTCCGTGGGGTCCGGAACCAGGCGCCGGGCACTGCGCAGGAGCGCGTCCTGCCGAGTGCGTACGTACTCTTCGAATCCGAGTACCTCGCCGTGCGCCATCTCAGACCGCCTCCGTCCCGTGCAACCGCTCGTCCGTTGCCTCTCGCCCTACGGATTCGAAGTTACGGAGGGGTTGTCACGGGCCTGTGCGGGCCAGCCTTCGGTGGGCGCACGGACACCCATAGGTTGTGTAACAGAGCCGTGAGCTGGGGTTTCGGCGAACCAAACGGAATCTTTGGCTCAGTTTGTGGCGGGGCTCGCCGGGGTGCTCGCGGCGGGGCTGGTGGGGGTGGCCGCGGGGGTGCCCTGCGGCAGCCGGTACATCCCCGCCGCGAGCGGCTCGACCAGTCCGTCGGAGACCAGCCCGTCCAGTGCCCGGGCCCGCTGCACCGGCTCGTCCCAGACCGTGTCCAGCAGGGCCTGCGGAACCGGCCCGACCGCGTCCCTCAGCACCGCGAGGAGCTTGCCGCGCACCTGCCGGTCCGTCCCCGCGTACGTCTGCCCGCGCCGCGGCGGCCCGTCGTGGGCCGGCTTCCCGGCGAGGCGCCACGCGCACAGTCCGGCCACCGGGCAGCGCGCGCAGTCCGGGGACTTGGCGGTGCACACCAGGGCGCCGAGCTCCATCGAGGCGGCCGCCCAGCGCGCCGCGGTGTCCTCGTCCCCGGGCAGCAGGGCCCGGGCCAGGCGCCGCTCGGCCGCGGTGGTGGCGTTCGGCGGGTACTCGACGCCGGTCGTGGTGCGGGCGAAGACCCGCCGCACGTTGGTGTCGAGCACGGCGTGCCGCTGCCCGTACGCGAAGGAGGCCACGGCCGCCGCCGTGTACTCGCCGATCCCGGGCAGCGCGAGCAGCTGCGCGTGCTCGCGCGGTACGTCGCCCCCGTGGCGCTCCGTTATCGCCACGGCCGCGCCGTGCAGGCGCAGGGCCCGCCGCGGGTAGCCGAGCCGCCCCCAGGCCCGTACGGCCTCGCCGGGGGCCTCGGCGGCCAGGTCGGCGGGGCGGGGCCAGCGGGCGAGCCACTGCTCGTACACCGGCAGGACCCGGTTGACGGGCGTCTGCTGGAGCATGAACTCGCTGACCATGACCCCCCAGGGGCCCGCCTCGGGGCGGCGCCAGGGCAGGTCGCGGGCGTGCTCCTCGAACCAGGCGATGACCGGGGAGTGCAGCGCGTGGGACGCGTCGGGGGACGTCTCGGGGGAAGGGCTGGTGGATGCAGTCATGGCAATGGCATCCTGGCACGTTTCAGGGCTGCCGCGCGGGGCCCGGGCCGGTGAACCAGACAGCGGCGCGCCCCCCGCTCGCCCGCACGGCGGCGGTGATCGTACTGATCGGACCGGTCAGGGCGCGGACGGCGAGCGCGGCGAGCGCCCCGCCGAGCAGCAGGCCGGCCAGTACGTCGTGGGGGTAGTGGACGCCCACGAAGACCCGGGAGAAGGCCATCAGCACCGCGAGCGGGACGGCCGCGAGCGCGAGGCGGCGTACGGCGAGGGCCAGTGCGACGGCGGCGGCGCCCGCGATGGCGGAGTGGTTGCTCGGGAACGACCAGTCGCCGGGGGCGGGGCAGGCGATGAGCGGGGCGGCGGCCCCGGCGACCGCCCGGCAGGGCCGCTCCTCGTCCACGGCGGACTTCACGAGCTCGGAGGCGACGTACGCGAGGGCGGTGGCGAGCGGCGCGGCGACGGCGAGGGCGACGGCCCGCGGGCCCGTCCGGGCGCGCGCCCGCCACCACACGGCCATGAAGAGCAGACCGAAGAGCAGGAGTCCGTACTCCGTCCAGACCTCGAACGCCGACCGCACCCAGCCGGGTGCGGAGCGGGCGGAATCGGTGATGTCGCGGTAGAGGCCGGAGGAGTCCATGCTCACCGACCGTACTCAAAACCGATCAAATCCGGCGTCGGACTCTTGGCCGATTCTCGTCGGTGCCGGGTCCGCCCGCAGGATGATCATCGGCAAAACAAGCCGGTTGCGCGGCATGTGGGGCGCGGATCGGGCCGCGGACTCTCGTAAAGTTCCGTCCGTGGGATCTATGCGCAATCCGGTCGGGCCGCTCCCCTCCTCCATCTACTGGCGACGGAGGGCTGTGCTGGCGTCCGTCGTCGCGCTCCTCGCGCTCCTCGCCGTATGGACCGTCAGTTCCGGTGGGGGCAGGTCGAGTACGAACGGCAAGGGCGGGGACAAGGGGCCGAAGCCCGTCACGTCGATCACCCCGGGGCCGGCGGGGACGGGTCCGGCGATCAGTCAGGCGCCGGGCGGGCGGGCCGAGTCGGGCGGCGGCGCGGGCAAGAACGGGGAGCCGGGCGGCACTCCGGGCACGGGTTCCGCTTCGGGCGGCTCCGCCGGTGCCGGCGGCAGCGGCGGAGCCGGTGGCGGCGCGCCCCAGGTCCCGGCGGACTCCCCCCTCCCCACCTGCGCCCCGGGCGGGCTGCAGTGGGAGGTCAAGAGCGTGAAGAACGAGTACGAGACGAGCGAGAAGCCCCGCCTCGAACTGGTCGCGCGCAACGTCTCCGGCACGACCTGCAAGGTCGATCTCGGCCCGAAGCAGGCGGTCCTGACCATCCTCCAGGCGAGCACGAGCAAGGCGGTGTGGTCCTCGGCGGACTGCCCCTCGGGCGCGGGCAACGCGTTCTTCCGGGTCCCGGCGCAGGGCGAGACGAAGCAGTCGCTGGAGTGGGACCGCAAGTTCAGCGCCCCCGACCAGTGCCAGACGCCTCCGGCGGGGGCCGCGGCCGCGGACACGTACGTGGTGGAGGTCAAGTCCCCGGGCATGCCGGTCGCCCGGACCTCGTTCGTGCTCAAGCAGGACTGAGCCGGGGCCGGCCGCGGCCGGCCCCGCGGCGCCGAGCGGTGCGAGGACCGCGGCGCAGGACCAGACGTACCGCTCCAGGATCAGACGTGCCGCTCGCGGATCAGACGTACCGCTCCAGGATCGAGGACTCCGCGAGGCGGGACAGCCCCTCGCGGACGCTCCGGGCGCGGGCCTCGCCGACGCCGTCCACGGCCTGGAGGTCGTCCACCGACGCGGCCAGCAGCTTCTGCAGGCCGCCGAAGTGCTCCACCAGCCGCTCGATGATGGCCCCCGGCAGCCGCGGTACCTTCGCCAGCAGCCGGTACCCCCGCGGGGACACCGCCGAGTCCAGGGTCTCGGGCGAGCCCGTGTACCCCAGGGCGCGCGCCACGATCGCCAGCTCCAGCAGCTCCGGATGCGTCAGCGCGTCCAGCGCCGGCAGCGCTTCCTCCACCGTGCGCGAGCGCTTCGCGGTCGGCTCCGGAACGTAGTCCCGGATCACCAGCTCCCGCTCCTGCTCGATCCCGACCGTCAATTCGTCCAGCTGGAGCGACAGCAGTCGTCCGTCCGTGCCCAGCTCGACCACGTATTCAGCGATTTCCGTGGCAATGCGGCGGACCATTTCCAGCCGCTGCGCCACCGCCGTCACGTCGCGCACCGTGACCAGGTCCTCGATCTCCAGCGCGGACAGCGTCCCGGCGACCTCGTCCAGGCGGAGCTTGTACCGCTCCAGCGTGGCCAGCGCCTGGTTCGCCCGCGACAGGATCGCCCCGGACTCCTCCAGGACCCGCCGCTCCCCGTCCACGTACAGCGCGATCAGCCGCATCGACTGGGACACCGAGACGACGGGGAACCCGCACTGCTTGGAGACCCGGTCCGCGGTCCGGTGCCGCGTCCCCGTCTCCTCCGTCGGGATCGAGGCGTCCGGCACCAGCTGGACGCCCGCCCGCAGGATCTTGGTGAGGTCCTTGTCCAGGATCAGCGCACCGTCGAGCTTGCACAGCTCGCGCAGCCGGGTCGCGGTGAACTCCACGTCCAGGACGAATCCGCCCGTGCACATCGCTTCGACGGCCTTGTCCATGCCCAGGACGATCAAGCCGCCCGTGTTACCGCGGACGATCCGTTCCAGGCCGTCGCGCAGGGGCTGACCGGGGGCGACCGCACTCAGCGAGGCACGCATCAGCGCATCGTGCTTGGAGCTCGCGCCGGACTTCCCGGGTGCTGCTGCCCCGTCCTTGGCTGCCACTGCACTCCTCCGGTCGCGGGTTGCGCCGCCTGCGTACGGCCGGGCGGACCAGCACAAAGTCTACCGGCGTGCGCTGCGGCCCCGCCGTGGCTTGGCCAGGTGCGCCCCCGCGGGACCCCGTACGGGCCCCCTCGCACCCCGCTCACCAGCGGCTACCCGCCCGCTATTCCTTGGCCGCCGCCCGCGAACGCCCGCGCGGCAGCACCCGCAGCGCGTCACCCATGTCCGCGACCTCGATCACCTTCATCCCGGCCGGGACCTTCCCCGGATCGCCCGGCACCAGCGCGTGCGTGAAGCCGAGCCGGTGCGCCTCGGCGAGCCGCCGCTGCACGCCCGTCACCCGCCGCACCTCGCCCGCGAGCCCGACCTCGCCGATCGCCACGAGGTTCTTCGGCAGCGGGACGTCGCTCGCCGCCGAGGCCAGCGCGAGGGCGATCGCCAGGTCGGCGGCCGGCTCGGTCAGCTTCACCCCGCCCACGGTGGCCGAGTAGATGTCGCGCTTGCCGAGCGCGGTGATCCGGCCGCGCTGCTCCAGCACCGCCAGCATCATCGAGACGCGCGAGGTCTCCAGGCCCGAGGTGGTCCGCCGGGGAGAGGGGATCTGCGAGTCGACGGTCAGCGCCTGCACTTCGGCGACCAGCGGGCGCTTGCCCTCCAGGGTCACCGTCAGGCAGGTGCCGGGGACGGCCTCCGCGCGCCGGGTCAGGAACAGCCCGCTCGGGTCGGCGAGCCCGGTGATCCCCTCGTCGTGCAGTTCGAAGCAGCCGACCTCGTCGGTGGCGCCGTACCGGTTCTTCACCCCGCGTACGAGGCGCAGGCGCGCGTGCCGGTCGCCCTCGAAGCTGAGGACCACGTCCACGAGGTGCTCCAGCAGACGGGGGCCGGCGATCGCCCCGTCCTTGGTGACGTGCCCGACCAGCAGGGTGGCCATCCCGCGCTCCTTGGAGGCGCGGATCAGCGCGCCGGCCACCTCGCGGACCTGGGCCATGCCGCCGGGCGCGCCGTCGATCTCGGGGGAGGCGACGGTCTGGACGGAGTCCAGGACCAGCAGCGAGGGCTGTACGGCGTCGAGGTGGCCCAGTACGGCGGACAGGTCGGTCTCGGCGGCGAGGAAGAGGTGGTCGCTGAGGGCGTTGATCCTGTCGGCCCGCAGCCGCACCTGGCTGGCCGACTCCTCGCCCGTGACGTAGAGGGTGCGGTGCGCGTCGCTGGCCGCCTTCGCCGCGACGTCGAGCAGCAGCGTCGACTTCCCGACACCCGGCTCGCCGGCCAGCAGCACGACGGCGCCGGGCACGAGCCCGCCGCCGAGGACCCGGTCCAGTTCGTCGACGCCGGTGCTGCGGGCGGTCGCGGTCCGGCCGTCGACCTGGGCGATGGGGAGCGCGGGCGCGGAGACCCGGCCGGCGGCGGTGGTCCGTACGGCGGGCGCGCCGCCCATTTCCTCGACGGTGCCCCACGCCTGGCACTCGGGGCACCGCCCGAGCCATTTCGCGGTCGTCCAGCCGCACTCGGAGCAGCGGTAGGACGGCCGGTCCTTGGCGGATGAACGAGATGTACGGGCAGCCATGCGGCCCACGGTATCCGGCGCCTGTGACAGCGCGTGCCGCCCGGCGGGGTCGGCGGCGGACGGCACGGCGAAGGGCGCGGCGGAGGGCACGGCGTCAGGGCCGCGGTCAGCAGACGTTCGATCTGTTCACCCGTAAGGGCTAAAACAGCTGAAGGCTTCACGGCCGTCACCGGCGTGCCGCCTACCTTCGCCAGGGTGAACAGCAGCAATCAGGAAAGCCCCACCCAGCGCACCGGCGCACACCGGGCGCACGGGCGCACGCCCCCCGCGGGCCCCGCTGGCACCGGGGGCGCCGCTGGCTCCGGGGGTTCCGGGGCGGGACAGCCGGCCCCGTCGCCGCCCCCGTTCCGGCACGAGCCGTACCTGGACGGCCTGTTCACCTACTGCCTGTCGGTCCTCTGCGACCACGACGCCGCCACCGACGTGCTGGCCGAGGTGCTCGCCGTCGCCGAGCGGTACCCCGGCCGCTGTCCCGACGAGGGCGACCGGCGGGCCTGGCTGTACGCCCTCGCCCGCTGGGCCTGCCTGCGGCGGCTGGCCGAGTACCGGCGGAGCCGGGTGGGAGCGCACTCCGCCCGGCGCACGCCGGAGCGCACGGACGCCGAGCGCGCGCTGCAGGAGTACCGTTCCGGCGCGGGATCCGACTCCGGTTCCGGCTCCGGCTCCGGCTCAGTCTCCGGATCCGGCCCCGGCCCCGGCCCCGGCCCCGGCTCCCTGGACGTGTCCGCGTACCGGCGCACCGAGCTGGCCCGGCTCGCCTGGCCCGAGGCCGCCGGGACCACGCCCGCGCAGCGCGAGGCCCTCGAACTCGCCGTCCGCCACCGCCTCGGCGTCCCCGAACTCGCCGCCGTCCTCGGCACGCCCCCCGCCCTCGCCCGCGAGCTGCTGGCCGGCGCCGCCTGCGAGGTGGAGCGGACCCGCGCCGCCCTCGCCGTCGTCGAGACCGGCGGCTGCCCCTCCGTATCCCGCCTCACCGGCGACGGCGACGGGCAGGTGCTGCTGTCCACCACCCTGCGCGCCGAGCTGGTCCGCCACGTCGACGACTGCCCGCGCTGCCGCCGCGTCGCCGAACGCGTGGACGCCGCCGCCCCCTGGCCCGGCACCGGCGGCATCGACGCGGCCCTCCCGCTGGTCCCCGCCCCGCGCACCGCGGTCCGCGCCGCCATGGTCCGCTCCGGCGGCCGCCGCGGGCGCCGTCCCGGCCCGCGCTTCGACCGCACCGGCTTCCCGATGGACCCCCGCGACCGCGCCGCCCGCCGCGACCGGCTGCGGGCCCGGGCCGTGACGACGACCGTCGTGGCCACGGTCGTCGCGGCCCCGGTGATCGCGCTGTGGGCGGCGTACCGCGGTGCACCCGAGACCGGCGAGCCCGTGGGCGCGGACTCCACCCGGATCTCCGCGAGCGAATCGGAGATCCCGGCCCTGCGGCAGGACGGCCGCCCGCTGCGCGCGTACGAGAACGCCGGCAACACCGCGCACACCACGGGAGAGCCCGGCTTCGGCCCGGGCGCGTCCGACCCGGACGGCTCGGACGTCTCGGTGGAGGTGATCAGTACCGGGGCGGCGCCCGCCGCCCCCGACGGCCGGCCCGGGAAACCCGGGCGGCTCTCCGTCGCCGCCTCCTCGCACCGGGGCACGACCATGCTCACGCTGACCGTCTCCGGCGGGGCTCCCGTGGACTGGCAGCTGTGGTCCGACGCGCCGTGGCTGCGGGCGAGCCGGAGCGCCGGGACGCTGGATCCCGGGGAATCGGTCACCGTGTGGATCACCGTGGACGCGCAGGCCCAGCCGGTCGGCGCCTGGTCCGCCCGGATCGGGGTGGAGCCGGGTGGCGCGGTGATCTCCATCCAGGGCCGCGGCCGCCCCGCGCCCACCCCGCCGCCGGAGCCCGGGGACCCGACGCCGACGCCGAGCCCGACGCCCACGCCGAAGCCGACGGACACCCCGGCGCCGACCCCCACGCCGACCCCGACCCCGACCCCCACGCCGACCCCGGCGGCGAGCGCGTCAGGAGGAACGGTTGGCCCGCCCGCGGATCCGAGCGGGCCGGGGCCCTCGTAGGCCCCTCGCCGTTCCTGGCGGGCCCTCCGTCTACGGGGTGGCGGGGTCGACCGGGTCGGCGGGGTGCGGAGCCATGGGCAGCAGAGAGGACAGTCGCGCCTCGCACAGCTTCACGAGGGCCTCGTACCCTTCCTTGCCCATCAGCTCGGTCAGCTCGGGGCGGTACGAGACGTACACCGGATCGCCCGCGCCGTGCGCGGACGTCGCCGACGTGCACCACCAGTGCAGGTCGTGCCCGCCCGGACCCCAGCCGCGCCGGTCGTACTCGCCGATCGACACCTGGAGCACGCGGGTGTCGTCGGGCCGGTCGATCCACTCGTAGGTCCGGCGGATCGGCAGCTGCCAGCACACGTCCGGCTTGGTCTCCAGCGGCTCCTGGCCGCTCTTGAGCGCCAGGATGTGCAGCGAGCAGCCCGCTCCGGCGGGGAAGCCGGGCCGGTTGAGGAAGATGCAGGCGCCCTCCCAGCGGCGGGTCTGCTTCTCCCCGTCGTCGTCGGCTTGGGTCCACCCGGTCTCGCTGCCGACGTCGTGGAACTGCCACAGCTCGGGGGTCAGCCGCGCGACGTGCTCGGCGACCCGCTTCTCGTCGTCCTCGTCCGAGAAGTGCGCGCCGAGGGTGCAGCAGCCGTCGGAGGCCCGGCCGGCCTGGATGCCCTGGCAGCCGCTGCCGAAGATGCACGTCCAGCGGGAGGTCAGCCAGGTCAGGTCGCAGCGGAAGACCTGCTCGGCGTCGGCGGGGTCGGGGAACTCCACCCAGGCCCGGGGGAAATCGAGCCCCTTCTCGTCGTCACGGGGGGCGGCGACGGAGGCTTCGGCGGAGGCCTTGGCCTTCTTCACCTTGTTGGACTTGTTGGCCTTCTTCGTATTTGGCACAAACCCAAGCCTAAGGGCCCCTTACGCCACCCATACTCCAGCCGCACAGTAGCGTTTCCTCGTATGAGACTCGGTGTCCTTGATGTGGGTTCGAACACGATCCATCTGCTGGTGGTGGACGCGCACCCCGGCGCGCGCCCGCAGCCGGCGCACTCGCACAAGGTGGAATTGCGGCTCGCGGAGCTGCTCGACGAGCGCGGGGCGGTCACCCCGGAGGGCATAGAGCGCCTCGTCGCGGTGATCGGCGGGGCGGCGCAGGCCGCCGAGGACAAGGGCTGCGAGGACGTCGTCCCCTTCGCGACCAGCGCCGTGCGCGAGGCCACGAACGCGGACGAGGTCCTGGCCAGGGTGCTGGCCGAGACGGGCGTCGACCTGCCGATCCTGAGTGGCGAGGACGAGGCCCGGCTGACGTTCCTGGCCGCCCGGCGCTGGTTCGGCTGGTCCGCGGGCAAGCTGCTGGTCCTCGACATCGGCGGGGGCTCGCTGGAGATCGCGTACGGCATCGACGAGGACCCGGACGCCGCCGTCTCGCTGCCGCTGGGCGCGGGCCGTCTCACCAAGGGCTGGCTGCCGGGCGACCCGCCGGACCCGGCGGACGTACGGGCCCTGCGGCGGCACGCGCGGGCCCAGATCGCCCGCACGGTCGGCGAGTTCAGCCGCTTCGGGGCGCCGGACCACGTGGTGGCGACGTCGAAGACGTTCCGCCAGCTGGCCCGCATCGCGGGCGCGGCCCGCTCGGCGGACGGGCTGTACGTCCAGCGGGACCTGACCCGCAAGTCCCTGGAGGAGTGGGTCCCGCGCCTGGCGGCGATGACCACGGCCCAGCGCTCCGCCCTCCCGGGCGTCTCGGACGGCCGCGCGTCCCAGCTCCTGGCGGGAGCCCTGGTCGCGGAGGGCGCGATGGACCTCTTCGGCGTGGACGAACTCGAAATCTGCCCCTGGGCGCTGAGGGAAGGCGTGATCCTCCGCCGCCTGGACCACCTGCCGTCCTGAGCCGACGGCACGAGCGCCATCCGCTCAGGCAGGCCCCGCCCCGGCCAGACCGGGGCTTCGGGGGGCGGTAGCCCGCTGATCGGCATCGGGGAGGGTCAGGGGGTTCCCGCCAGCCCCCATCGTCTCTCCGGGGCGGGCCGGGCCCTCAAGGGCGCTCCCGGCGGTCGCGTCGCTTCGCGACGGCCTCCGGCCGCCCCTGACCGCCCGTCCCTCCCCGGAACGACAAGGGCTGTCGGGAAGCCCCCTGAAGGACGGTCACCGGGGCACGAGCCTTGAGCAGGCGGCATCAGCGCCGCCAAAGCCCGTTCCGGGGGTGCCGGCTGCCCAGCCGGGGTCCGTAAAACAGGCTCGTCCGGACCGGGGCAAGCCCTGCCGGAGCCGGACAGCGGCCAGATCACCACCGGCGCCGGGCAGGCGGGCGCATGCGTCAGATCGCTACGCGCTTCGGTCGGCACGGCGTCCTGCGGCCGTCCGGGCTCGCTCATGAGGGTCGGGGCCGGGTCCCGGATCGAGCGTGTCCGGCTCCGTCTGGCCGGCGCTCGGGCCTGTGGCAGGTTCGACGTTGTCGACCGACGTGGAGAACTCACGGCCCGATGCGGCCCGGATATAAGCCAGATCGATCCAGTACTCCCGGGCGGCCACGGCCGAGACGTTCTCGTTGATCACTGCCATCAGCTCGCCCTCCACCCCGGAAGCGACATCGCGCACCCGACGGCGCAGCAAGGGGTGCGGTCGGTACTCATGTGCCTCAGACATCGGACCGCTCGCCTGCGCTGCGCAGGAATCGCAATGACGCTCTCAGGGCAGCGCGACTCCGCGTCGGCTGGCGCACGATGGACCAGGCCGCGAAGGGCTTGTCCATACATGGGCGGCAGTTCCTCGACGATCGGCACTTCGACGTGTCGCCGCGTACTTGGCGGCGGTGGGAGGGCGCGCGCCCCGGGTGGCCGCCGGCCGAGACCGCTGCCGTTCTGCACGACGTCTTCGGACAATGGCCCGAGGATCTGGGCTTCACGACGCCCCACGGCTGGATCCGTCCCGCAACACACCAAGAGGACGACGTGAACCGACGGCAGTTCGTATCCGTCACGGCTGCGGCTCTCCTTGCCGGGCCGACTGCGCCCCAGCACGTCGACCCGGCCCTCGTCGACTACTTCCAGCAGCAGCTCGAAGGCCACTACCGGGCCGACATGTACCTCGGCCCCCACGATCTGATCGGTACCGTCAGCGCGCAGTACCAGCTGATCGACAAGCTCATCCGCTCGGCGAAAGGCGAGGTGCGGCGTGGGCTCCTCCGCGCCGGGGCCGCCTACGCCGCCCTCGTCGGCTGGCTGTACCAGGACGCGGGCGACCTAGGCGCTGCCGCCTTCTGGAGGGGCGCCACCCAGGAGATCGCGGTCAGATCGCGTGACCCCCACCTCATCGGGTACAGCCTGGTCAATCAGGCTCAGGTCCGTACGGATCTAGGCGACGGCCGTGGGGTCATCGACCTGTGCGAGGCCGTCCTCGATGAGTCGGACGGACTCTTTCCCAAGGTGAGGATCATGGCCATGCAGCAGCAAGCACACGGCGCCAGCCTCACGGGTGACCGGACCGCCGCGGATCGGCTCATCGACGCGGCTGGGAGACTTCTCTCCCGTGTCGACGATGACCTGCCCTGGGGCAATGCCTGTCGCAGGACGCCGGGATACCTGGAGGTGCAGCGGGCCACCTGCTACGGGCGGCTCGGCCTCGGCCGGGAAGCCGGCGCGCTCTGGACACAGGTTCTCGACGGTGTGCCCGCCACCGCTCGCCGGGACCGTGGCGTGTACCTCGCCCGGCAGGCCACGGCAGCCGCCGTGGCACGGGAGCCCGACCACGCTGTCGAGGTCGCACGCGAGGCCGCGGGGATTGCCGTCGAGACCCGTTCGGCTCGTATGCGCCGTGAACTCGCCACTCTGGAGCGGGTGATGCGGCCGTGGCACGATGCCCCGGTAGGCCGGGACCTGGCCGAGATCCTGGCGCCTGTGAACGAGGGGAGCTGACATGGGTGCACCTGAGCCGCTGTCCGACCGGGAGATCGCGGACCGACTGGCGGGTCTGCCCGGCTGGGAGCGGAAGGGTGACGAGATCACCCGTGTGTACGAGATCCGCTACCACGCCGCGGTGGCCGCGATCGTGACCATTGCGGACCGGTCCCGGAGGATCCACCACCATGCGGACCTCGATCTGCGCATCGACCACCTCCGGGCGTCCATCACGACGCACGATGCCGGCTACCGTCTCACCACTGCGGATTTCGACCTCGCGCACCGGATCGACGTGATCGTCGCCGCACACCAAGCCATCCCGCTGGACTGATCAGGCCCCCCGGCCGGGGGCGGGTGGTGGGCGTCACGGTCCTTCCCGGCCGGGACCCGTACCCTGTCCCCGTGGCAGAACCCGTTCGGATCCCGACTGCGAAAGTCGCCCTTTCCACCGCCTCCGTCTATCCGGAGTCGACGGCGACCGCGTTCGAGATCGCCGCGCGCCTGGGGTACGACGGCGTCGAGGTGATGGTCTGGACGGATCCCGTCAGCCAGGACGTCGACGCCCTGCGGCGGCTCTCCGACCATCACCAGGTCCCGATCCTGGCCGTGCACGCCCCCTGTCTGCTGATCACGCAGCGCGTGTGGTCCACCGATCCCTGGACCAAGCTCCAGCGGGCGCAGTCCGCCGCCGAGCGGCTGGGGGCCTCCACCGTCGTCGTCCACCCGCCCTTCCGCTGGCAGCGGCAGTACGCGAAGGACTTCGTCTCCGGCATCTGGCGGATGGCCGACGAGACCGACGTCCGGTTCGCCGTCGAGAACATGTACCCGTGGCGCTACCGGGACCGCGAGATGCTCGCGTACGCCCCCGAGTGGGACGTCACGAAGGACGACTACCGGCATTTCACCGTCGATCTTTCGCACACCGCCACCGCCCGTACGGATGCCACCGCCATGATCGACCGCATGGGGGACCGGCTCGCGCACGTGCACCTCGCCGACGGGAACGGTTCGGCGAAGGACGAGCACCTGGTTCCGGGACGGGGGACGCAGCCGTGTGCCGAGCTGCTGGAGAGCCTCGCCCGCACCTCCTTCGACGGGCACGTCGTCATCGAGGTCAACACCCGCCGCGCGATGTCCTCCGCCGAGCGCGAGGCCGACCTCGCCGAGGCCCTGGCCTTCACCCGCCTGCACCTCGCGACCCGTCCCACCGGCTCCCCGGTCAAGGCCCCGCGCCCATGACGGAACCCGCCAAGCCGCGCCGCGGGCCCGGCCGGCCCCGCCAGGACGAGGCGGACGAGGGCCCCGGCACCCAGGAACGCATCCGGCTCGCCGCCCGCGAGGTGTTCGCGGAGCGCGGGTACGACAAGACCTCCGTACGCGGCATCGCGAAGGTGGCCGGCGTGGACCCGGCCCTGGTCCACCACTACTTCGGCAGCAAGGACGACCTCTTCGCCGCCGCCATCGAGGTCACGATGGAGCCCGCCCTCGTCGTCCCGCTGATCGTGGGGGAGGGCCCCGAGGGCATCGGGGAGCGGCTGGCCCGCTACTTCCTGGGCATCTGGGAGAACCCGGCCAGCCGGGCTCCCCTCCTCGCCGTCATCCGCTCCGCCCTCACCCACGAGGCAGCGGCGGCGGTGCTGCGCCGACTGGTCCTGCGCCGGGTCCTGGAGCGGGTCGCGGCCGACCTCGACGTCCCCGATCCCACCTTCCGCGCCGAGCTCGCCGCCTCCCACATGATCGGCATCGCGCTCCTGCGGTACGTGGTCCAGGTCGAGCCCCTCGCGTCCGCGGACCCGGAGGACATCATCGCCCTCGTCGCGCCCACTCTCCAGCGTTATCTGACCGAGGAATGAGCCGTCCGTATCGACATGCGGACCGGCTGTCCGCATCGCGGGCCAGGAGCGTAGCCTCGTAACCGAGCCATATCCACAGTCATGCACAGTCGCGGCGGGCGTGCGAACGCCACCGTACTCATGGGGAGTGAACCCGATGCCCGAGCTGAGGTCCCGCACCGTCACCCACGGCCGCAACATGGCGGGCGCACGCGCCCTTATGCGTGCGTCGGGCGTAGCGAGCGCGGACATCGGGAAGCCGATCATCGCGGTCGCGAACTCCTTCACCGAGTTCGTGCCCGGCCACACGCACCTGGCCCCCGTCGGCCGGATCGTCTCCGACGCCATCCGCGCCGCCGGTGCGATCCCGCGCGAGTTCAACACCATCGCGGTCGACGACGGCATCGCCATGGGCCACGGCGGCATGCTGTACTCCCTGCCCTCCCGCGACCTGATCGCGGACAGCGTGGAGTACATGGTCGAGGCGCACTGCGCCGACGCGCTCATCTGCATCTCCAACTGCGACAAGATCACGCCCGGCATGCTGATGGCCGCCATGCGCCTCAACATCCCCGTCGTGTTCGTGTCCGGCGGCCCGATGGAGGCCGGCCAGGCCGTCCTCGTCGACGGCACCGTCCGCAAGCTGGACCTGATCGACGCCATGGTCGACGCCTCCAACGAGAACGTCTCCGACGAGGACGTGCTGCGCATCGAGGAGAACGCCTGTCCGACCTGCGGGTCGTGCAGCGGCATGTTCACCGCCAACTCCATGAACTGCCTGGCCGAGGCCATCGGCCTCGCGCTCCCCGGCAACGGCTCGGTCCTCGCCACGCACACCGCCCGCCGCGCCCTGTACGAGGACGCGGGCCGGACGGTCGTCGAGATCACCAAGCGGTACTACGAGCAGGACGACCACTCGGTCCTGCCGCGCTCCATCGCCACCCGCCAGGCCTTCGAGAACGCCATGGCCCTCGACATCGCCATGGGCGGATCGACGAACACGATCCTGCACCTGCTCGCCGCCGCACAGGAGGCGGGCCTGGAGTACGACCTCACCGACATCGACGAGGTGTCGAAGCGGGTCCCGTGCCTGTCCAAGGTCGCGCCGAACGTGGCGCCCGGCGGCACGTACTACATGGAGGACATCCACCGGGCCGGCGGCATCCCCGCCATCCTCGGCGAGCTGCACCGCGGCGGGCTCCTGAACAAGGACGTCACGACGGTCCACTCGGAGAACCTGGAGGACTGGCTGGCGGAGTGGGACGCGCGCAGCGGCACGGCGAGCGAGACGGCCATGGAGCTGTGGCACGCGGCCCCCGGCTGCGTCCGCTCCGCCACCGCCTTCTCGCAGTCCGAGCGCTGGGACACCCTCGACCTGGACGCCGAGGGCGGTTGCATCCGGTCGGTGCAGCACGCGTACTCCAAGGACGGCGGTCTGGCGGTGCTGCGCGGCAACATCGCGGTCGACGGGTGCGTCGTGAAGACGGCGGGCGTCGACGAGTCGATCTGGACCTTCGAGGGCCCGGCGGTCGTCTGCGAATCGCAGGACGAGGCGGTCGACAAGATCCTCCGCAAGGAGATCAAGGCGGGCGACGTCGTCGTCATCCGGTACGAGGGCCCGCGCGGCGGCCCCGGCATGCAGGAGATGCTCTACCCGACGTCGTTCCTCAAGGGGCGCGGGCTCGGCAAGGTCTGCGCGCTGGTCACGGACGGCCGGTTCTCCGGCGGTACCTCGGGCCTGTCCATCGGCCACGCCTCCCCGGAGGCGGCCTCGGGCGGCGACATCGCCGTCGTCGAGGACGGGGACCGCATCCGGATCGACATCCCGAACCGCTCGATCGAGCTGCTCGTGGACGAGGCCACGCTGGCCGCCCGCCATGCCGCCCTGGGCGGCGTCTACGCCCCGAAGAACCGCGAACGCAAGGTGTCGGCGGCGCTGCGCGCGTACGCGGCGATGGCGACGAGCGCCGACAAGGGCGCGGTCCGCGACGTGTCCAAGCTGGGCGTCTGACGACTCGGCCGGACGCCGCCGGAGCCCCCGCCCGGAGCTCCCGGCGGGGTCCGGCCCCGGTCACCAGCTCGTCGGGTCGGTCGCGTCGACCGCGAAGATCGAGCCGTCCGGGGACGTTCCGTAGACGCGGCCTTCGGCCGGGACCGGGGCCGGGAGCGTCGCCGTGAAACCGGCGCGGCCGTCCGTCGGGCGCGACCGGGTCTGGCCCACCAGCCGCCCGCTCCCGGCGTCCACCGCCAGCAGCCGCCCGTCCGGCGCGGTCAGGAGGATCCGGCCGTCGGCCGGCACCGGGCGGGACGCCGCGGCCAGACCCGTCTCCAGCCGCCACCGTTCCCGCTCCGCACCGACCGCGATCAGCGCGCCCGTGGCGCCGACGGCGTACACCACGCCGTCCGCGCCCACCGCCGCCTCCGTGTCGAACAGCGGAACCGACAAGCGGACCCGCCGTACCGCCTGCGTCGCCGCGTCCACCCGGACCACCGCGCCCGTCTTGCCGTCCGCGTCGGTGTCCAGCAGGTAGAGCCCGCCCCGGGCGGCCCCGACCGGCCGCAGCCGCCCCGCCGTCCGCAGCTGCCAATGCACCGTGCCGCTCGCCGGATCCACCGCCAGCAGCTGCGAGCTCCCGCCACCGTCGTCCGGAGTGGACACGTAGACGACGGCGCCGCCGCCCGCGACGGGGCCGCCCCCGCCCCACCAGAGCGAACCGACCCCGCCGAGCTGCTTCGTCCAGCGCGCCGCCCCGCTCGCGGCGTCCAGCGCCGTCACGTTCCCGTTCGACGGTGAGAGCAGCACCTGCGCGCCCGCCGCCACCACCCGCGTACCGTCCGCCAGCTTCCGCTGCCAGCGCTCGGCGCCCGTCCCCGGATCCAGCGCCCGCAGCGTCCCGGCGCCCGGCTCGGCCACGAGCACCAGCCCGCCCGCGTGCAGCGGCGCACCGTCCCCCGCGGTACGGGCGCCGGCGGCCGTCGCCTTCAGCGACCACACGAGCGACCCGTTCGCCGGGTCGAGCCGCGCCACCGCCACTCCCGGCCCCGCGCAGTACAGGGCGGCCGCCGCCTCCCCCCACGAGCAGGAGCCGGTCCGGTTGCCCGCCCCCGGCTCGCCCAGCGCGACCGTCCACGGTACGAACGGCTTCGCCGGAGCCGGAGCCTTCGCCCGATCCGCCTTCCCCCCGACCTGCCCCGAGGCCCCGGCACCCGTCCCGAAGTGCAGGTACCCGCCCACGGCCCCGCCCGTCAGCAGCAGCCCGACCGCGGCCGCCACCACCGCCCGGGCCCGGAGCCGCCCCCGGCCGGAGCCGGCGGGCTCTGCGGCGGGCTCTTCGGCGGGCTCTTCGAGGGGGATCCGCTCCCTCGCGTGCGTGGGTTCCTCGACCGGCCGCCGGGGCTGCGCGAGGAACACCTGTGTGTCCTCGGAGGTCGGGTACGCCACCGCCCGCATCTCCGCGATCAGCTGCTCCGCGGTGGGCCGGTCCGCCGGCTCCTTCGCCAGGCACCGCGCCACCAGCGGTACGAGCCGCTCCGGCAGCCCGCTCAGATCGGGCTCGGCGTGCACGACCTGGTACGCCACCAGGTAGTGGCTGTCGGAGTCGAAGGGCCCGTGCCCCGTGGCCGCGTGCACGAGTACGGCGCCCAGCGCGAACACGTCCGCCGCCGACCCCACCTCCCGCGGCCGCTGGAACTGCTCCGGCGCCATGTACGGCGGCGTCCCGATCAGCTTCCCCGTCTCGGTCCGCAGATCGCTGTCCGCCGGCCGCGAGATGCCGAAGTCGATGACCCGGACCCCGTCCGGGGCCATCAGCACGTTGCTGGGCTTCAGGTCCCGGTGGACCACCCCCACCCGGTGGATGTCCCGCAGGGCCTCCGCCAGTCCGGCGGCGAGCCGGGCCAGCTCGGCCGGGTCCAGCACCCGCTCCCGTACGCGCTCGGCCAGCGTCGGGGCGTCGATGAACAGGGTGGCCATCCAAGGCCGTTCGGCATCCGGGTCGGCGTCCACGACGGGCGCGGTGAACGCTCCGCTCACCCGCCGGGCGGCGGCGACCTCCTGCCGGAACCGGGCCCGGAACTCCGGATCGACCGCGTGCTCGGCATGCACGATCTTGACGGCGAGTTTCAGCCCCGAACCGGAGGTGGCCAGATGGACGACGCCCATCCCGCCGGACCCGAGCACCGATTCCAGCCGGTACTGGCCCGCGTACTCAGGAAAGCCCACGTAGTCCGCGCGCAGCGAATGCACCGCTCAACCACCCCCGCCGGAGCCTAGTCGATGGGCCGTACGAATCTCCAAGGGTCCTGCTACCCTGCGCGAGTTGCGCACGGCAACACCCATGGGGGGAGATTTCAACATGTCCGTGGAGAACGATTCCGGCCAAGTCCAGAGCCTCACCGGGGGCTCGGGATTCCCGACATTTCCCGTCGCTCCGGGCTACCGCGTGAACGTCCGCAGCGGCCCGGGGACGAACTACTCGATCGTCGACACCCTGCCGTACGGCGCGACCGTCGGGATCCGCTGCCAGTGCGACGGCACGACCGTCTCCGGCCCGTACGGCACGTCGGACATCTGGGACTGCATCGGCAACGGCCGCTTCGTCTCCGACGCGTACGTGAAGACCGGCAGCGACGGCTACGTGGCCAACCGCTGCAACTGATCCCCGGACCGGGGCGGCTCGCCGGACCGGGCGGCTCCCGGGACCGGGGCGGCCGCCCGTCTGCCACGTGAGACGCTCCCGGCCCGCCCGCCCCGGCGGGGGATAATCGCTGATGTGAGCGACGACGACCAGCGAGACCAGACCCCCGCCGAGCCGGCCCCGGCCACGCCGGCCGGGCAGACCCCGGCCGGGCAGACCGCCGCCGGGCAGGCACCGGCGGCACCGGCCGCCACCGGGCCCGAGCCCGAGCCGATCCGGTTCTTCGGCACCACTTGGGTGGACCACGACGGCGGCTACGCACTGCGCCGCGCCGCCGTCGGCGCCGGCTCGCTCGTCACCGCCGTCGCCGCGGCCGTGCTGCTCCGCCTCTCCTACGAGGGGCTGGAGATCGGCAACGTCGGCCCGTTCCTCAGCATCTCCGTCGTCGTCCTCTTCGCGATCGCCAGCTCCATCGCCTTCGTGAAGACCTGGGACTCCTTCAGCCGTCGCCCGGCCCCCTCCTCCGACGAGGCCGCCCTCAAGGGCCTGAAGACGATCGGTTTCATCGGCTCCCTCATCGCGTACTTCCTGCGCTGCTTCTTCGAGGCTCCCGGCGAGAAGCTGCGCCGCGCCGAGTACGCGCGCGCCACCGCCGAGTTCGCCCGCCGCCGCAGCGCCCGTACGGGCAACCCGGCCGCGCGCCGCCCCAAGCGCAAGAAGTAGCGGCCCCTTCGAAGCCTCGCTGTTGACGCCCCGGCACAGCCAGGAGCATTATTCATCACATGATGAATAACCCGCAGGCGCCGCCCGGCGAATCCGCCCCGCCCGCCCCGCCCGCCATCCACGCCCGCGGGCTCACCGTCCGCCGCGGCACCGGCCGCAGCCCCCGCACCGTCCTCGACTCCATCGCCTTCGACGTCCCCCGCGGGCGCATCACCGGCCTCCTCGGCCCCTCCGGCTGCGGCAAATCCACCCTCATGCGCTCCATCGTCGGCACCCAGGCCCACGTCACCGGCACCCTCGACGTCCTCGGCCGCCCCGCCGGCCACCCCGAACTCCGCTCCCGGATCGGCTACGTCACCCAGGCCCCGTCCGTCTACGACGACCTCACCGTCCGCCAGAACCTCGACTACTTCGCCGCCGTCCTGCACCCCGGCCGCGCCGCGGCCGACCGCCGCCGCGACACGGTCACCCGCGCCATCGCCGACGTCGACCTCACCGGCCGCGCCGGCGCCCTCGCCGGGAACCTCTCCGGAGGTCAGCGCAGCCGCGTCTCCCTCGCCGTCGCACTCCTCGGCACCCCCGAGCTCCTCGTACTCGACGAGCCCACCGTCGGCCTCGACCCCGTCCTGCGCCGGGACCTGTGGAACCTCTTCCACGACATCGCCGCCACCCGCGGCGCCACGATCCTCGTCTCCTCCCACGTCATGGACGAGGCCGAGCGCTGCCACGACCTGCTCCTCATGCGCGAGGGCCGCATCCTCGCCCAGGACACCCCCGACGCACTGCGCACCCGTACCCGCTCCGCCACCGTCGAGGAAGGCTTCCTGCGCCTCGTCGACGAAGCGAACGCCCAGGCCAACGCCGACGCCCATGCCGGCCCCGACGCCTATGCCGACGCCGACGCGAAGTCCGAGGTCACCCGATGAGCGCCGCCCGCACCGCCGCCACCGCCGCCCGCGTCCTGCGCCAGCTGCGCCACGACCCGCGCTCCATCGCGCTGATGCTGCTGGTCCCCGTCCTGATGCTGACGCTGCTGCGCTTCGTCTTCGACGGCAGCCCGCGGACCTTCGACAGCATCGGTGCGTCCCTCCTCGGGATCTTCCCCCTCATCACCATGTTCCTGGTGACCTCGATCGCCACCCTGCGCGAGCGCACCTCCGGCACCCTCGAACGCCTCCTCGCCATGCCGCTGGGCAAGGGCGACCTCATCGCCGGCTACGCCCTCGCCTTCGGCGCCGTCGCCGTCGTCCAGTCCCTCCTCGCCACCGGCCTCGCCCTCTGGCTCCTCGGCCTCGACGTCGTCGGCTCGCCCTGGCTGCTCCTGCTCGTCGCCCTGCTCGACGCGCTCCTCGGCACCGCCCTCGGCCTGTTCGTCTCCGCCTTCGCCGCGTCCGAGTTCCAGGCCGTCCAGTTCATGCCGGCCGTGATCTTCCCGCAGCTCCTGCTGTGCGGCCTGTTCGCGGCGCGCGACACCATGCAGCCCGTCCTCGAAGGCATCTCGAACGTGCTGCCCATGTCGTACGCCGTCGACGGCATGACCCAGGTCCTCACCCACACGGACATGACCGCCGACTTCGTCCGCGACGCCGTCATCGTGGCCGGCTGTGCACTGCTCGTCCTCGCCCTGGGCGCGGCCACCCTCCGCCGCCGTACGCCCTGACCGCCGCCTGACCGCCACGGAGCCTGACCGCACTGCGGACACCGCCTCGCCGCCACGCGCACGGGTGCAAGGATGAGGAGGGAGAAGCCAGCACACGTGCAAGAAAGTTCGGCGAGGTGAATCGGGCATGACCCAGACAGTCGCAGTCCTCGGTACCGGCAAGATCGGCGAGGCGCTGCTCAGCGGAATGATCCGCGGCGGCTGGCCCGCCTCCAAACTCCTCGTCACCGCCCGCCGCCCCGAACGCGCGGAGGAGCTCCGCTCCCGCTACGGCGTCGAGGCGGTCGGCAACGCCGAGGCGGCCAAGCGCGCCGACACCCTCATCCTCACCGTCAAACCGCAGGACATGGGCAAGCTCCTCGAAGAGCTCGCCCCGCACGTTCCCGCCGACCGCCTGGTCATCAGCGGCGCCGCCGGCATCCCCACCTCCTTCTTCGAGGAGCGGCTCGCCTCCGGCACCCCCGTCGTCCGCGTCATGACGAACACCCCCGCCCTCGTCGACGAGGCCATGTCCGTCATCTCGGCCGGCAGCCACGCCACCGCCGCACACCTCGCCCACACCGAGGAGATCTTCGGCGGCGTCGGCAAGACCCTGCGCGTCCCCGAGTCGCAGCAGGACGCCGCCACCGCCCTCTCCGGCTCCGGGCCCGCCTACTTCTACTTCCTCGTCGAGGCGATGACCGACGCCGGCATCCTCCTCGGCCTGCCCCGCGCCCAGGCCCACGACCTCATCGTGCAGGCCGCCATCGGCGCCGCGGTGATGCTCCGGGACAGCGGCGAGCACCCGGTCAAGCTCCGCGAGGCCGTCACCTCCCCGGCCGGCACCACCATCAACGCGATCGTCGAGCTGGAACGGCACGGCGTACGGGCCGCCCTGATCGCGGCCCTCGAAGCGGCCCGCGACCGCAGCCGCGAACTCGCCTCCGGCAACAGCTGACGCAGACGTCCGCAGACGTCGGAGTCCGCAGACGTCCGCAGGAGAGGGGTCGTACGGGCCCCCGCGCGAGCGCGGGCCCGCACGACCCGTTCTCCTTCAGGCCTCCAGCAGCCCGATGGCCCGGTACGCCCGGTCCACGACCGGCCGCGCCAGGGCCCGCGCCCGCCCGGCCCCCTCGCGCAGCACCTTCTCCACCGCCGCCGGATCGGCCGCCAGCTCGGCGTGCCGCTCCTGCACCGGCCGCAGCAGCTCCACCACCGCGTCGGCGACGTCCCGCTTGAGCGCCCCGTACCCGCTGTACTGCTCCGCGAGCGCGGCCGGGTCCCCGCCGGTACAGGCGGCCAGCACGTCCAGCAGGTTCGCGACCCCCGGCCGCGCCTCCCGGTCGTAGACGACACCGCCGTCCCCGCTGTCGGTCACCGCCCGCATGACCTTCTTGCGGATCACCCCGGGCTCGTCCAGCATGAAGACCACCCCGGGCCCCGCCCCGCCGGACTTCCCCATCTTCGACGTGGGCTCCTGAAGGTCCATGACCCGCGCGGCCACCTTCGGCAGCGTCACCTTCGGGACCGTGAACGTGTGCCCGTACCGCTGGTTGAACCGCACCGCCAGATCCCGGGCCAGCTCCACGTGCTGCCGCTGGTCCTCACCCACCGGGACCTCCTCGGTCCCGTACGCGAGGATGTCGGCGGCCATCAGCACGGGATACGTCAGGAGCGACAGCCGTACGCCCTCGCCGGACGCCTGCGCCTGCGCGGACTTCTCCTTGTACTGGATCATCCGGCGCATCTCGCCGTCGGTGGCGGTGCATTCCAGGAGGTACGAGAGACGGGTGTGCTCGTCGACGTGGCTCTGCATGAACAGGGTGCACTTCTGTGGGTCCAGCCCGGAGGCGAGGAACAGCGTCGCCACCTGCCTGCTGAGCCGGCGCACCCGCGCGGGATCGTGCTCGACGGTCAGTGCGTGGAGGTCCACGACGCAGAACAGCGCCTCGTCCGGCTGCCGGTCGGCCGCGACCCACTGCCGCAGGGCCCCCAGGTAGTTCCCCAGCGTCAGGTGCCCGGTCGGCTTGATCCCGCTGAAGATCCTCGTCATGTCCTGTCTCCCTGTTCGTGGCTGGTGTCGGTGTCGGGACCGCCGCGTCGGGCGACCGAGCCACTCCCGGGAGGGGAGAAACAGAAACGGCCGCCGGAAGCGGCGGCCGTGAGCGCATGCGTGCTCGCGTGGTGGTCGGCCGCCGTCAGGCGGCCCACCAGCGAAGGCTGGACGTGAGCGCATGCGTAGTCATGGGGAGAAGGCTAGCTCCTCGGGGCGGCCCCTGTCCTGGGGTTGACACGCATGTCCGGCATCCGTAAGGTTCTTCGAGTTGTCCGACGTGAGCGCCGACCCCGGTCGGTCCCCGGACAGCCATTCCGCTCTACACATTCGAACGAACGACGCACTGTGTCGTCTCGTTTTCATGCGTATTTGCGAATGAGGAATCCGTGTCCACGGACGCAGTCGCCGATTAGGTTCGGGGGCAAGGAATCCGCTACTGTCTCACTCGCCGCAAGGGCCCAACAGCCCGAGCAGCGAAACCCGCTGACTGGGAGTCAGGCCCGAAAGGATCTGATAGAGTCGGAATCGCCGGAAAGGGAAAACGCGAAAGCGAAGAACCTGGAAAGCAAGCGGAACTGACTCTGATAGAGTCGGAAACGCAAGAA
>NZ_JBFAZJ010000032.1:0-90377 GCF_040681715.1 Streptomyces sp. NPDC051582 | reverse complement strand
CGCGGTGGCGCCCAGCTCCTTGGCGATCAGGCCCTCCTGGATGCCGACCAGCGCGGTCGCGTGCGTCAGGTTCGGGAAGTACCCGATCCGGACCTCCGACGCCGACAGCTTCCTGCCGCCGTCAGCCGCGACGTTCGCCTTCTCGTCGTCGTCCTTCTTCGCCTCGGAACCGTAGCCGCAGGCGGTGAGCAGCAGGGGGAGCGCCGCTGTGACGGCGATGGCGCGCAGGATGGTGAGCGATCTGGCGGCAGACACGGAGGTGTCCTTTCACGGGACGGTGTTCACGGAAGTGCGGAAGTGCGGAAGTGCGGAGATAGGGGAGTGCGGGTGTACGGCGAAGGGCGAGGCGGGGCATCGGCACGCACGGCACCCGCTTCCGGCCGTTGCCGGCGGGAACTCGGTCACGGCTGAGGAGTCGGCGGGCTTCGGACGTCGTCCCGAACACGGGCGTCGAGGTCGTACGCCGGACGACCGCGCCCGAAAGCGCGCGGTCGGTCAGGCCTGCCGGGAGGGCGGCCAGGTCGACGGAGGTACGTGCGGAGCGCACCCGGCGCAGAGCGTCAGCCGGGCTGACAGATGGCGCTGGAGGTACGTACGAGGTCGATGTGCCGGCGGGAGGTCAGAGGCAGCATCCGGCCTGCGTGGTGCAGTTCTCGCACGGCCACCTCACTTGATTCCTAGTTTTCCCACCTGGTTGGTAGGCATATTGGCAGAGCCGGACGGCGGGCCCAAGAGGCTGACCGCATCGTGGACGCCGCGATCTCGCTATGCGAGAAATCGCAGGTGAGGCCGGGGGTGCGGAGGCGAGATGGAAGTGGAGCAGCGGTGAGGGTCAGGGGTTGGTCCAGGCCCCGGGGGGATCGGCCAGTGCCGATACGCCGGAGGGCAGCTCGGAGGACGCGACATCGGCGAGCGTCACACCGTCGAGGATCTCGCGCACATTGGCCCGCAACGCGATCCACAGCGGAAGCAGCGACTGGGCGGGTCCGGTGTAGGACAGGTCAGGTGGGCGGACGCCGCGCACCGAGACGAGCGGTCCGTCCACGACGCGGATGACGTCCGCGATGGTGATGGATCCGGCGGGCTTGGCCAGACGGTAGCCGCCGTTGCCGCCGCGCTGGCTGAGCACGAGACCGCCTCGGCGCATGTCGTTCAGGATGCCCTCAAGGAACTTGTGCGGGATGTCCTGGGCCGCGGCGATGGCTTCGGCCTTCACCGGCCCGTCGTCCTGCGACGCGGCAAGCTGCAGTGCGGCACGTACCGCGTAGTCCGCCCTGGCTGAGATCCGCATGGGGCCATTATCCGGCATGGATCCGGCCGGCGTCGGACTCGGGTGGCCGCGGACCGCCGGGTGCCCGCGGACCGCCGGGTGCCCGCGGACCGCCGGGCGGGTGCGGACTGCCGGGCGGGTGCGCCTGTCCGGCAGCCGGGGGCCCGGCCCGTGGATCCGCACCCCGGGCAGGAGCCCCGCGTCAGTGGAAGGCCGCCGCCACCGCGCGGTGGGAGCCGTTGAGGTAGTGCTCGCCGATGGAGCGCAGGCGGTGCGCGACCGGTCGGTGGGCCGTCAGGACCCGGGCGTTGCGCCAGAAGCGGTCCAGGCCGGGAGCGTCGGCGAGTTCCAGTACCCGAGCGGTGATGTGCAGGGCGGCCTTCGACGTCACGGCCTCGGCCGTGGCGACCAGGGCGGCGACGCCCGCCGGTACGTCGGCGTCGAGGTGCGCGCCCGTGGCGAGGGCCTGCGCCATGACCTCCGTCGCCCGGTCGACCACGGCGTTGGCCGTCTGGGCGGCCGAGGCGAGTTCCCCGTACGTCAGGAACAGGTCCGCGTCCTCCCCGGGAGGCCGATGTGCGCGGCCGCCCCTGCTGAGGTCGCGCGCTTCGGTGAGCGCGCCCTCAGCGATGCCGAGGCCGACGTGGCACAGGGCGAGCCGCAGTGCCGGTTCCGCGAGGGCGGTGACGGGTGGGGTCGACTCCTCGTCGTGCGGTCGGCGGCCCAGCACCTGGTCCGGCGTGATGGCGACCCGGTCCAGTACGACCCGGCCGGCGCCGGCGACCCGCTGTCCGAGGCGATCGTGGGAGGGGTCGACGCTCAGGCCCCGTGTGCCGGCCGGAATCCGTACGACCAGGACGTCGCCGGTCGCGGCGCAGACGGCGTCCACCACGAGCTGGTCGGCCGCGTCCACCGCCGTGTCCACGTACCGGCGTCCGTTCAGCAACGGACCGGTGGGGCGGGGCCTCAGAGTGAGGTCCGGCTCCTCGGTGTCGCCGTCGGGCGCGGGGGTTCGGACCGCCCCGGTCCACAGCCAGCGCTCGCGCACCGACTGCTCTTCGAGGGCGGCGGCGAGCTCGGGGTCCGCGTAGAAGCGCCCGCTCCAGGCATGTACGTAGTGACGGGCGAGCAGGTCGCCGACGGAGCTGTCGGCCGCGGCGATCTCCCGTATGACGGCGCACCCCGTACGCCAGTCCGCCCCCCGGTCGGGTCCGGGTGGGGTGAGGGCGGCCGGCAGGCCGGCCTCGCGGAGCCGGGCCGTCTCGTCGGTCGGCGGCTTGCCGGCCTGGTCCCGGGCGATGGCGTCAGCGGCGAGGTCGTCCGCCACATCGCGGGCGGTGCGCAGGAGCGCGCGGTGCCGCTCGTCGGCGGATGGGCGGTCGACGGGGCCGGGGGTGGGGCCGGGGGCGAGGGTGGGGCCGGGGGTGGGGGTGGTCATGTCGGCTACTCCGGAACGTTGTTGGGTGGCGACCGGGCAGGGCGGTAAATCCCCACCTTTCCCATCGGATTGATAGGGATATTCGCCCGAAGTGACCTTCCCGGCAAGGCGGTGACCGCATGATGGACAGTTCGATCTCGGGATGAGAGACGCTGCGGATCGGTGCAGGGCGGGTGGGATCGAGGCCGGATTTGCCGTCAAGGACTGCGCTGAGCTGCGAAGTTGTGTTTCCTTGCCCTTCTGGCGGGGGGAAGCTTTCGTGTGCTTCGCCCGGCCCTTTCCTACGCAACAAGTAGGGAAGTGTTGACGAGCATCCGCCGCGCACCTCAGGATGTGCCCATGTCCCCGTCGCAGCCGTTGCTCGTACGCCGCAGGCACGTTGACCTCCGTCGCGTCGCCAGCGCCGTCTGCCGCCCCCTCTAGGGCTTTTCGTCAGGGCATTTCACCGATGCGCGCCGATGTTCCGGCGTCGCTTCCTCCGTGCGTCGCGCCTTGCTCGTGGCCCCGGCCCTCCGGGCCGTGCGGGTCGGTCCGGCATGCACCACGCCGACCCTCCCGGTCGAATCCGTCACGGAGCCGTCGTGCCCTGTCATGCCCGAACACCCTGCATCCGTACCTCACTCCGTGCAGCCGAAGGGGCTCATCATGACCACCGCAATCCCCGCACCCGCCGTTCGCCGTTCCCCCGCCCCCCGCCTCCAGCTGGTCGGCGACCGTCCGTCCGCTGCCCCGGCCGTCCCCGTCGGCGGGACCGCCGGCGGCCGCGTCGGGTACCTCGTGTTCCTGCCGGCGGAAGTCGACCCGGTCGCGCTGATGCAGGCGCACGGCATCCGCCCGGAGATCCATCCCCTCGGGCTCGGGCTGCCCCGGGTCCCCGGGGCGGAGCCGGCCCCGCAGCCCGACCCCGCCCGGCTCGACGACGCGATCCGGGTGGACCCGGCGCGTCGGCTGGCCGAGGTCGACGGGCACGAACTGGACCTCACGTACCTGGAGTTCGACCTCCTGGCCCATCTCGTGGCCCACCCGTACACGGTGCACACGCGTGACGCCCTCATCACGGGCATCTGGGGCTACGGACACATCGGCGACGGCCGTACGGTCGACGTCCACGTGGCCCGGCTGCGCCGCAAGCTCGGACCCGCCCACCGGGACCGCATCTCCACCGTGCGCCGCGTCGGCTACAAGTACGTCCCCGACAACCGGTGACCCGGGTCCGGCCGTCGATCAGGCGGGCGGCGCCGTCCACTGGGGATCGCGCCCGCTGAGTCCGACCGTCCGGTCGATGAGCGGGGCGTCGTCCGGTACGGGCACGACCGCTCCGAAGATGCCCCCGCCGCGATCATCGTCCTCGGCGGCCTGGCGCAGGAACGCGTGGGCGAGGTCCAACGCGGCGCGGTCGGGCGTGTAGACCTGGCCGGTGGCCCTGGCCAGGTCCCAGCCGTGGACGACCAGTTCGTCGGCGGCCACGATCAGCGCGATCTCGCCGGGGAGGTCCACGCCTCCGGCACGGGTCATGCCGGTCCGGGCGGCCGGTTCCCGCCATGCCTCGGCCATCTCGGTCAGGACCCGGGGCAGTTCCTCGCGCCAGTCGGCGGGCAAGGGGGGCGCGGCGGCGCCCGGGGCCGTGTCCGTCGTGGGGCCCAGGTCCTTGCGGGCGGCGTCGCGGAACGCGACGGCGAGGCCCGCGAGGTGGCCCAGCAGGTCACGGACCCTGTACTCGGGGCACGGCGTCCGATCGGCGAGTGCCGCGTCGGGGACGGCCCTCGCCAGGCGGGCCACGAGCCGGGCCTGCGGTTCGAGATCGACATCCGTCGTGTCGGGCATTTTGCCTCTCCCTCCGGGGTACTGCGCCTGAAGGGTAGACCGGTGACGAGGCCGGGCCCCATCGCCACGCTGGCACCGTTGCGCGGCCCTGTGGTCACGGCCCCGCCGCGGGGGCCGGCGGGGCCCGGCCGGGCCCATGCGCAGCCATGCCGGTGTGATGGTCGGCGAAGTCCCGCCCGTCCCGCGACGGGCGGACGGCGCCGCTTCGCGGACACGCCCCGGGCTCGTCCGCGCCGGACTCCGTCGTGTCGATGAGTTTGCGGGCATCCGCCGGTCTATCTCTTGACGGAGACAACCGACTCACCGGAGGAAGCCATGGGCCTCATCCACATCGAGATGTTCGCGACCCTCGACCTCGTCGGGCAGGCGCCCGGCGGCCCCGAGGAGGACCCGGCGGGGTTCCCGTTCGGCGGCTGGCAGGCGCCCCTGCTCGACGAGGTCGGCGGGGCGCAGATCGGTGCCGCGTACGAGGGCACCGACGCCCTCCTGCTCGGCCGGCGGACCTACGACATCTTCGCCGCCTACTGGCCCCACCAGAAGGGCGGCGGCGAGGACGGCGAGATCGCCGCGCTCTTCAACCGCGTCCCGAAGTACGTGGCCTCGCGCGGCAAGCCCGACCTCTCGTGGGCCGGGTCCACGCAGCTCGGCCCGGACCTCGCCACAGCGGTGCGTGAGATCCGCGAACGGCACGAGAACGTGAAGGTCGTCGGCAGCCTGGACCTCGTGCAGAGCCTCCTGCGCGAGAGGCTCTTCGACCGTCTCGACCTCTGGGTGCACCCGATCCTGCTCGGCGTGGGCAAGAAGGTGTTCGACGGCGGCACGGTACCGACCAACGTCACCCTCCTCGAACCTCCGGCGGCCGGGCCGAAGGGGACCGTCTACCTGCGCTACGGCCTCGCCGAGGGCACGCCCGCGACGGGGGACATGGGCGCACCCGATCGCGGTGCAGGAGGTGTGGGAAACGGTGCAGGAAACGGCGCCTGAGCGGGTCTCCAGGGCGCCGGCCGGGCCGGCACGCGCGCGAGACGGCGCTCCGGACCGGCGCCGGTGGCATCGGCGCCGAGCATCCGGGGAGCCGGTCGGCGGTGTGCGGCGCACGGCGCGGGCGAGCCCGCGCCGCCGGAAGGACGAGGAATCCCCGATCAGGCCAGTGTGGGGCTGATTCGCGCCGCTTGGGCCGGTTCGGTACCGCGCCGCGCAGGGCGGGTGCTGTGCTGAAGGTGCTGCGTCCGTGGGGGGCGAGCGTCCGCACAGCAGATACAGGGGGTCTTCAGCGATGGCTTCTCTGAACTACGAAATCCTCACCGACCCGGCTCCGCTCCAGGTGCCGGGGGCAGGGGAGGAGTCCCAGGGGGCGGTCCACGTCGTCGTCTCCAATCCGACCATGGACGAGGTGATCTGGTACTCGATCGAGTTACGAGTACCCGTCGGCCCGGCGGACGGCGATCTGACGCCCCATCCGAAGACGGTCAACGCACGGGTCGAACACAACACCGCGACCAAGCAGGGGGAGGAGCCGCTCGTCGTCTGGGACGGCGACACAGGTGTCCTCACGGTGACCGCCCGCCCCAACACGCTGTTCCAGAAGGCCGGCTCCATGGCCCTGGTACTGGACGGTTTCCCGGTCTCCGCCGTGCCCGGCCTGGTGCTGCTCCAGGTGACGGAGAGGGCGGCGAACGGGGCCAGGGTGCAGAGCAACCCCGTGACGCTGAGCCTGCTGAAGCAGGCGTCCAGGGTGCCGCGCAACTTCCGCCCCAAGGACTCCCTGGTGGCCGCGGGCAAGGACGTGGTCCTGAGGTGGGACGGGCCCGACACGCTCACGTACCGGATCCAAGGTCCGGACGGCTCCGCGGAGACCGTCACGTCGAGGAACGGTGCGTCCGGCTGGGAGTGGTCGCCGAAGGCGGGCCAGGAGCCGAAGCGGGACGCCACGTACACCCTCATGGCCACCTCCCCGGGCTCTCAACAGGCGGGCTCCTTCCTCACCACCACCGTCCACCTGCGCAGTCCCGAGTTCGAGGGCGTGACGGCGACGGCCGGGGTGCACGCCCCGTGGGTCGAGGGCACGGCGGACAGGGGCCGGATCACCTTCACCGCGCGGGGCGCGCAGTTCCAGGACGACGCCCAGGCCCCGGGCACGGTCTCGGCCGCCGCGGCCGACGTCGACACCGTGACCGCGACGTGGGTGCGGGGCCGCGACACCGGTGCCGGGTGGATCCGGTTCCCGTCCGACGGGATCACGGTCGGCCACGGAGCGGGAGGCGATCTGGGCACCGTCACGGCCGACAAGATCAGCGTGAACGGCATCAACACCCGGTGGGTGGGGGACCGCGACGCCGGCAAGGGATGGCTGGAGTTCCCGCAGTCCGGCGTGAACGTGCGCAAGGACGGAAAGCAGGAGTGGGGAACCGTCGCCGCCGACAAGGCGGACCTCAACGGGATCAACACCAAGTGGGTGCAGGGCCGCACGGCCGCCGACGGCTGGATCGAGTTCCCGACCGCCGGGGTGAACGTGTTCCAGGGCGCCGGAAACCGCCAGTGGGGAACCGTCGCGGCCGATACGGCGGACCTGAACGACGTGACCACCCATCGGGCCACGGTCAAGGAACGCCTCACCCTCCAGGGAGGGCTGACCGTCGACAACGTGCTGGAGACGCAGGACGGCCCACCGCGGCTGATCGTCCGCGGGCGCCTCGACGCCGAGGGCGATGTGAACGCCAACGGCGCCCTCGCCGTCCGGGGCGAGTCGCAGTTCGAGGGAAAGGTGAACGCGAACGGACACCTGTCGGTCCGGGGCGGAGGTGCCTGGGTCATGCACACGAACGACGGCAAGGTGTCGATCAACGGCGAACTGCGGGTCCAGGGAGACTCGCTGTTCATCGGGAAGGTGAACGCGAACGGACACCTGTCGGTCCGCAACAAGGACGTCGGATGGATCATGCACACCCGGGACGACTTGGTCGCCATCAACGGTGACCTGCGCGTCCACGGGGCGTTCCGCTCCGACAGCTGACGGGGTCTCACCCGCAGCATCACGGCCGGCATCGCCAAAGCCGTCGGGGGCCCTCGGCGGCCCTCGGCGGCCCTGCCCCGGCGCTCAGGCGCCGCCGGTGAGCTGGAGCACGACGATGCCGGCCAGGACTGCGGCGCTGGCGGTGATGCGGCGGTGACCGAGGCGCTCGTGGAACACGACCGCGCCGATCAGGGCGCCGAAGACGATGCTGGTCTCGCGCAGGGCGGCGATGGTGGCGAGGTCGCCGCGGGACTGTGCCCATACGACGAGCCCGTACGCCAGGAGCGAGAGCAGGCCGCCGGCCAGGCCGCGGCCGCACAGCGGGCGCAGCGCGGTGAGCAGGGCGGGGCCCCGGCGGGCCCAGGCGATGAGCGGGAGGACGAGCCCCTGGCAGAGGAAGAGCCAGGCGATGTAGCCGAAGACGCTGCCCGAGACGCGGACGCCGCTGCCGTCGACGAGGGTGTAGGAGGCGATCATCAGGCCGGTGCCGACGGCAGCGGCGAGCGCGGGGAGTTGGGCGCGGCCGGGGATTCCGTCGGCGAAGGCGAGAGCGGCGAGCCCGCAGGAGACCACCGCGATGCCGAGGGCCTGGCCGACGGGCAGGGAGTGGCCGAGGAAGGCGGTGGAGACCAAGGCCACCACGACGGGCGAGGTGCCCCGGGCGGTCGGGTACATCTGGCCGAAGTCGCCCAGCTGGTAGGAGCGCAGCAGCAGGAGTTGATACGCGACCTGCAGCGCGGCGGAGACGGCGATGTACGGCCAGGCCCTCGGGTCGGGCAGCGGGGCGAGGCAGACGAGCACGGCCCCGCACCCGGCGGAGGCGAGGCTGATGAGCGTGAAGCCGGCCAGTTTGTCGCGCAGGCCGTGCGTGAGGCCGTTCCAGGTGGCGTGCAGCACCGCCGAGGCGAGGACGACGACGGGCACGGCGGCCGTGCCCGTCATGGACGACAGGTTCGCTGACACGGTCACTCCCCGCGAGCTGTGGAATGGATTTCCTTGCTAGGGTAACTCCATGGAATTTGATTCCGCGACAAGGGGTGGTCTCGCCGCCTACATCCGGGCCCACCTGTCCGAGCTGCGCGATACCGAGGCGAGGGTGGCGCAGGTCGTCCTGGACAAGGGTGCGGAGTTGGTGCACCTCAGCGTCAGCGACGTCGCTGCGCTGGCCGGGACCGCACCGTCCACCGTCGTACGGGCCTGCCAGCGGCTGGGGTTCCGCGGGTACCAGGAGTTGAAGATCGCCGCGGCCCGGCAGGCCCCTGCCCAGGAGCCCTCCCAGGACCCGGACCCGGCCGCCCGCGCCCTGACCGACACGATCCGTGCCGCCCGGGAGGCGCTGGAGGGGGTGGCGGCGACGGTGACCCCGGAGCTGCTGCGCGCGGCGGCCGCACTGATCGACACGGCCGCCCGGGTACTGGTCGTCGGCGCGGGACTGTCCGGCGCGGTGGCGCTGGACACCGCCTACCGGCTCCGCGCGCTGGGCTGCGCGGTCGACGCTCCGGCCGACCCGCTGACGGCGCAGCTGGCCGCCTCGCAGCTGACCTCCGCCGACGTCTGCCTGGCGATCAGCCACACGGGCGCGACGCGCAGCACGGTGGACGCCGCCCGGGGGGCGCGGCGGGCCGGAGCCCGTGTCGTCGCCCTGACGAGCTACGCCCGCTCGCCGCTGAGCGAGGCCGCCGACCGTACGCTGGTCGCGGGCGGCCAGGACCTGGTGTTCGGATTCGAAACCGTCGCCAGCAGGCTGGCCCACCTCACCGTGATCGATGCCCTCGCGCTCACCCTGCTGGGACTGCGTGGAGCGCCGGCCGAGGCGGCACTGCGGCTGTCGGCGGACGTCACGGTCGACCATTCGTACTGACGGCGGGCACGGGCGTGCCGTCGCTCGGGCATGACATTTGTACGGCCCGAGAGGGGATGGGCGGCCCTACCGGAGGGCCTTTCGTTCTCCGTAGGCTTCACACCATGTCGAACTCACACAAAATCGGACGTGACGACGCCTGGGAAGGCGTCGTGGTCAACCTCTCAAGGGGCATGCTCGACGGCTCGAACATGTACCACTTCGCCGAGATCCGCCTCGCCCAGGGCGACACGATCAAGGTCCGGATCGGCCGCGGCCTCTGGAAGTCGATCGCGGTCGGAGACCGGATCGTCAAGCGGCCTGGAGCCGACCCCGTCAAGGGGTAGCCGCTTTCGCCCCCGCCCGGCGGCTGTTCGCCGGCGTGCGCCGATTTCTTAGCATCAGGCGGCAAGTATTCGCCTCGCTGCCACCGGGGCGACTACAAAGGATCGAACCGATCCGAAACCCTGCGATGGGGAGAATTGCCGAAGGCGGTGTCTGCGTATGCGTGAACACAGCGGGATGGAACCGATCGCGGTCAGATTACTCAAGGGAAGGCGGATTACGGGCGGTCTGCCCTGATGGGGCCGGCGATGCTGAAACCCGTGTCGTTTTCCCCGGCGCACGCATCGGCGGACGAGTACCAGCACTTGACGGCGACCATCCGGTCGAGGGCGGAGGACGCCCAGGGATTCTTCGGCGGGGCGTCGAGACGGCCGGGGGAATTGGCCTACCTGCCCCTGCACGTTCAACTCAGGGGTTTGTCCATGGACCTCTACATCGAGCTCCGCCTGGAAAACGCGGGCATGCGCATGGTCGGATTCCGCAACACTCTTGAGAACGGACAGGCTCCACAGGAAGCGTCCGTCCGACACGTTCGGGACTCCGTCGCCCCACCCGGTATCCGTCGGAGCGAAGTCCTGCCGTTCGGGGGAGGCCGCTCCGACCTGGAAACGGCCGCCGCAGTGAGGCGTTTGGGGATCTCGCTGGGGCGCCGGCAACTGGGCAACGCGGTTACCTGGCTGCACCGCAACCGCGATCCGCAGTGCACCGCGCACGGACTTCTCGTGCTGACGGAAATGATCTGCGAGGCCGCCCGATATCCCGCGCTGGCCGATGCGATGTCGCGCATCTGGATGACCGGAGGACGACTGTCGGATGCGGCACCGGTGTGAAAGCCGAGACCGGCGGACCGAAATCTCGTTCCCGAACCGCCCTGCCGAGCCTGCCGGACACGTCCGGCCGGCCGGCCGGACGGCGCGCGGTGACCCGTCCGTACCGTCGGCCCGGACCTTAAGGGGAGATCAGCTGAGCCTTAAGCCTGCCTGTGCCCTCTTCGCCTCCGTGTCGATCGGCGTTCGGCATCGGCTCTGCACGCCCTTCGGCCACTGTCGGCGGAGGCCCGTTCACCTGCGCCTTTGAACGTGCTCCAAAGGCGCCGGACCACGAGGAAGGGCCACACGAGGTCCTGAACCTCCGCACGGACGGATTTGTAAGACGGCGACAAGGATTGAAAACGCGCGGGATTCAGGCCGTAAGCAGGACGGGGGAGGCCACCATCCATCGATCGAGGAGTGTCAATGTCCCGAAAGCGGACGGTCAGTCTGAAGAAGAAGCTCGTGCTCTCTGCCGTCACGGGAGCCCTGGTGACGGGAGCGGTCGTCACGACGATGGCGACAGGCAACGCCGCCGCCCCCGACGTCGTGTGTCAGGGGTCGACGGTGACCCTGTCGGGGGAGGCGGGTGCCCCGGCGGCGAGTAGTGGGACGTTTCCGGTGGGGACGAAGTTGAAGGTGACGAACCTGGACAACGGTCAGTCGACGACGGTGGCGGTGAACGGGCCGTCGGGTAGTTGTGTGCTGCTGAACAACGCGGCGTTCGACAAGGTGCGGGAGCCCGGCAAGAACCTGATCCGCCGGGCGCGCATCGAGCGTGTGGGCGGCGGTGCCGCTCCGGCCGGTGCGACGGGTGCGGCTGGTGCGGCTGGTGCCGGCGGAGTGAAGGTGCCGCCGGCCACCGGGGAAGTGGTGTGTCAGGGGTCGACGGTGACCTTGTCGGGAGAGGGGGGTGCGCCGGCGGCGAGTAGTGGGACGTTTCCGGTGGGGACGAAGTTGAAGGTGACGAACCTGGACAACGGTCAGTCGACGACGGTGGCGGTGAACGGGCCGTCGGGTAGTTGTGCCCTGTTGAACAACGCGGCGTTCGACAAGGTGCGGGAGCCCGGCAAGAACCTGATCCGCCGGGCGCGCATCGAGCGCGTCGGCTGATCCGCCGGAGAGCCGTTCGCAGGCTCCTCCGGGCCACCCGGCGCCCGGCGCCCGGCACCTGCTGACCGGAACGCGCCGCGTGCGCACGGGTCAGAGCCCGGACTGCTCCCACCAGATCCGCCGGGATGCCGGGAGCGGGTCCTCGGTGAGGGTCGGTTCGACGTCCCAGACGCGGGTCGTCGGCCGGTCCGCCGTGAAGACCGGCCAGCCCGGGTCTCCCGAGGCGGCGAACGAGATCCACGAGGCCCGGAGCCGCTCGGAGAGCCGGACGAAGTCCTGGGATGGGGGTTTGCCGCCGAACAGGAAGCCGGAGAGGGGTCCCTTCGCATGGCCGAAGGTCGCGGGGATGTCCACGGTGTGACAGGCCCCCAGGGCTCCGCCGAAGGCCGGGCTGCTCCAGGTGAAGTCGTAGAGCCAGGAGCGGCCGCCCACGGCGGCGTGCGCTTCCGCCAGCCAGGTGGAGGGCATGCGGAACAGCGCGTCGGAGTACATCTCGACGTACAACTGGGCATCGGTCAGGCCGGGGTGAGCGGCGCGGTAGTCGGCGGCCGCCCCGCGGCCGAGACGCAGCTCCTCGCCCACGGCATCGAGGTCGAGGCGGCGGATCCGCGCCGAGGGCTGGGGCGGCTTGCCGGCCGCCCGGTCCCGGAATCCCGCCCGTGCTGCCGAGAGCATCATGGGCGCGGCCTTGACCACGGCGCCGAGCCCCATTCTGACGACCCCGCGCTGCATGGCGAACATCGTGAACTCATCGTGCGTGTAGCCCGCGATCAGGTCGATGTCGCGGGCGCAGCCCGAACGGATCGCCAGCCAGGGCTTGTCGACCACGGTGACGCCGTCGATGACGGGGGAGAAGGAGGTGATCGCCTCGGGGGTCGTCCAGCTGCCCGGATCCGCGCGCATCGCGGGCAGTGCCACGTCCTGGACCGAGAGCAGCTCCTGCGGGGGTACGGACGCCAGCCCGTCGAGGCCCACACCGAGTGCTTCCGCGGTCATCGAGGAGATGCGCCGAGCCTCCTCCTCGGGGAGGAACCGTCCGGCCATGCTCTGGACGATGGCGCGGTGGAACAGGCCCCGGGCGCCGGGCGCGGACAGCAGGGCCGCGGTGGACGCGCCGCCGCCCGACTCGCCGAAGAGCGTCACGTTGTCCGGGTCGCCGCCGAAGGCCGCGATGTTCTCGTGCACCCAGGTGAGTGCGGCGGCCTGGTCGAGGAAGCCCCTGTTGGCGGGCGCCCCCGGCACGTACCCGAATCCCTCGAAGCCGACGCGGTAGTTGAACGTCACCATGACCACGCCGCCCCGCGCGAGCATTTCGCCGTCATAGCCGGCGTCGGCGGAGCAGCCCGACTTCCACCCTCCCCCATAGATCCACACCATGACCGGCAGCCGGTCACCGGCCCCGCCCGGCGTCCACACGTTGACACTGAGGCAGTCCAGCCCGTCCTCCGGCCGCCAGGCCGCAGGCATCCCCGGGACGAGGGGCAGCTGTGGGGGAGCGGAGCCGAAGGACGTCGCCGGACGCACTCCCTCCCAGGCGGGGACCGGGACCGGTGCCTGGAAGCGCAGTGGTCCGGCCGGCGGGAGGGCGTAGGGAACGCCCTTGAAGACGGACAGTCCGTTCTCGGCCGCGCCTGCGATCTTGCCGGTCGAGGTCTGGACGGTGGCACCCATGGGGGCTCCTTTCGGGTGGAGGGGCCGGTGGCCGTGCCCGGCGGATCATGACCCCGCCAAGGAGTATGGTGATAATTTGACGATCGCAATCATTACGCTATGCATGTGATCGGGGTCAAGGGGCGCGACGGCCGCGTCCCCGCCCTCGGGAGCCGGTCGCGCACACCCGACTCCCGAATGTGAGCGCACACCCGGGCGGGCGCCGGTTACGCTCCGACGATGGAACGCGCAGAGGTCCTCAAGCGAGTCGTCGGCATCCTCACCGAGTCCCAGGAGATCCGCCGGGCAGCCGAGGCGGGTGAGGGCGATGACACTCCCGAAACGGAAGCCGGGGTCGTCACCCAGCTGCTGAACGAGATGCTGCCCTCGATCAGCGTCCCCGCCGACGCCTCGCCGCAGCAGGTGGCCCGCGTCGTCGCGGAGGCGCTCGGCCCGGCCCTCCACACCATGGTCGCCGGCTTCAGCCTGGCCTTCACCAGCCTGGCCATGGCCCACGACGCCGGCCGTACCGACATCACCTCGATCGAGGTACTCCAGCAACTCGCCCTGGAAGTGGAAGCGGGAACGTACGACGACGACGGCGAGTGAGGCGGCGGGAGGACGGAGCCGCTCGCCGAATGCCACGCACGACGCCGGCTTCACCGTCGTCCCTCACGAGGCACGACGCGTGGACGGCAGCGGTGTCCGTACGGGCCCGCTCCGTTGTCCCGCGTCAGGGGCGGCTGCTGGGGCTCGGCCCGTCACGGCACTCGTCAGCCCCCGCGGGCTGCTGAGGCAGGCGGCCCGGCCGGCCCGGGGTGCGCGGGCCGGCGCCTGCGCGGCGACTGTTGCGTACGCTGGCGGGTATGCGCATGCGCCCCACTCTGAGCTGGACGCCTCCCGCGGGCCTACGGCCCGGTACCACCGATCCGGAGCCGGTCGCCGACGCGCTGCGCAGCGGCGAGGTGCTGGTGCTCAGCGGGGCAGGCATCTCCACGGAGTCGGGCATCCCCGACTACCGGGGCGAGGGTGGAAGCCTGAGTCGGCACACCCCGATGACCTACCAGGAATTCACCGCCAGCGCCCAGGCGCGACGCCGGTACTGGGCGCGCAGTCACCTCGGCTGGCGCACGTTCGGCCGGGCCCGGCCCAATGCCGGGCACCGGGCCGTGGCCGCGTTCGGCCGCCGTGGCCTGCTCTCGGGTGTGATCACCCAGAACGTCGACGGGCTGCACCAGGCCGCCGGCAGCGAGGGCGTGGTGGAACTCCACGGGAGTCTGGAACGGGTCGTCTGCCTTTCCTGCGGCACGTTCGCATCCCGCCGGGAGGTCGCCTGCAGGCTCGCCGACGCCAATCCCGGATTCGAGCCCGTCGCCGCCGGGCTGAACCCGGACGGTGACGCCGACCTCACCGACGGGCAGGTCGGTGACTTCCGTGTGGTGCCGTGCTCGCGGTGTGCCGGCGTTCTCAAGCCGGACGTGGTGTTCTTCGGCGAATCCGTTCCGCCTCAGCGGGTCGCGCGCTGCCGCGAACTGGTCGACGGGGCCGGCTCGCTCCTGGTCCTGGGATCATCGCTCACCGTGATGTCGGGGCTCCGGTTCGTCCGGCAGGCGGCCCGGGCCGGAAAGCCCGTACTGATCGTCAACCACGATCCGACCCGTGGCGACGAGCACGCGCTCACCCGGGTCGCGCTCCCTTTGGGCCCGACCCTCACCACCCTGGCCGACCGTCTGGGCATCCCGCTCGACGACCGGACGGCAACCTGAGACGTCCGGACGGCAACCTGAGACGTCCGGGCGGCCCGTCGGGTCGCGCAGCCCGGTTCCACCGCAAAAGTGGCGCCCGCCGGACGCGAGAAGGCGCCGTCTTGCCCGCCCGGTGAACCCGCACCGTGCTCAAGTCCCCGTCGGGCATGGGCGATCGCACCGTTGGCCGAGCGGCCTGACCCTTCGTCCGGCACGACGTGCCGCTGCACTAGAGTGCACGCTGCGCCGAGCGCGAGGGAGATCATGAAGACAGCCGCCGAGTCATCGCAGGACCTCAGCACACCGTGGAAGACCGGGGCCTTCCGGCGGTTCGCGGCGGCCACCCTCATCTCGGCGACGGGGTCTGCGATGGCCCCCCTCGCGCTGGCGTACTCCGTCATCGAGCAGGGTGGCGGGGCCGGATCCCTCGGCCTGGTCCTTGCCACGAACACCGTCCCCACGATCGTGTTCCTGCTCATCGGCGGCCTCTTCGCCGACCGCCTGTCCCGAAGCCGGCTCCTGTTCCTCGGTAACCTGCTGGCCGCCGGTGCGCAGGGTGCGCTGGCCGTCACCGTCGCCACCGGACATGCGACGACGATGTCCATCGCGGCGTGCGGGTTCATCTCGGGAACGGCCGCGTCGTTCATCGTTCCGGCCACACAAGGTGCCGTCTCGCAGATCGTTCCCGAGGAGCACCTGCAGCAGGCCAACGCGTTGCTCAGGCTCCCGAGCAACGCGGTGAGGGTACTGGGGCCGGTCGTCGGCGGAATCGTCGTCGCCGCGAGTGGCGCGGCGTGGGCGCTCGCCTGGGACGCGTTCACGTTCGCCATCGCGGCCGTCCTGCTTCTCGGTCTGCGCCTGGAGGCCCCGGTCGCCAAGCCCGGCCGCGTCCTGGCCGATCTGCGGGCGGGCTGGACCGGCTTCTGGTCCCGTACCTGGCTGTGGAGCTACACGGCCGCCGGCACCGTCCTCGTCGCCGCATGGCTGGCGGGCTTCCAGCTTCTGGGCCCCCTCGTGGCCGCGCGGCAATACGACGGAGCACGCGACTGGGGTCTGATCCAGGCGGCTTTCGCCTCCGGCCTGCTGGCGGGAACCCTTGTGTGCCTGCGCTGGAAGGCGTACCGGCTGCTCACCGTCGCGGTGGCCACGGGCGGTGCCCTCGCGCTCCCCCTGACCGCCATGGCCTGCAGCATGCCTCTGCCGCTCGTCCTCGTTGCCGCCTTGCTGGCAGGCATCGGACTCGATGTCGCGGTCGTTGCCTGGAACACCGCATTCCAACAGCACGTGCCCCTGTCGGAACAGGGCCGCATGAGTGCGTTCAACGGCATCGGCGAACGCCTCGCCATCCCTCTCGGCTACCTCGTCACCGCCGTCGCAGCCGACTCGTGGAGCAGCCAGGGAGCGCTCCTGGCCTGTGCCGTCATCATCGCCCTCACGACCGTCCTCAACCTCTGCGTCCCGGACGTGCACCGCGTCAACCGGCTTGCGCCGAGCGGTCGGTCGAGGGCAGTGCATGAGGATCGCGAGGTGGAGCAGGCGTAGCGGACGTTCCGGTGGTCGAGAGGCGCTGTTCGAGCCGCCCCGGCCTCCGTGAGTGCCGATGGACCGGCCGGGCGCGTCAGTCCTTCAGCAGCTCGTCGCGCACGGCGATCCAGTCCAGCGCGGACCGGATGCCCTCCTCCAGCGACAACTTGGGGATCCAGCCCAGCAGCTCGGCCGCCCGGTCGCTCTTGGTGTAGCCGCCGGCCACGTCTCCCGGGCGAGGGTCCGCGTCGACGGTGACCAGGGGCGTGCTCACGACGCGGTTGAAGGCGTCGCACAGCTCGCGGACGGTACTGCCGTGGCCGGTGCCCAAGTTGATCGCGATCGAGCGCTTCGACTTCGTGAGGATGGAGTCGAAGCGCTCGATCGCCGCGACGTGGGCGGCGGCGAGGTCCCAGACGTGCACGTAGTCCCGGATGCCGGTGCCGTCACGTGTCGGGTAGTTCGTGCCCGTGATCGGGAACGGGCGGCCTTCCCGGTGCGCCTGGATGAGCACGCCCAAGGCGTGGCTGGGCCGCTTGAGCTGGAGGCCGGTACGCAGCTCGGGGTCGGCGCCGACCGGGTTGAAGTACCGCAACGACAGGACGCGCGGCCCGGCCACGGCGATGTCGGCGAACATCTCCTCGCACACGGCTTTGGTGCGCGCGTACGGGCTCTGCGGCGCGAGCGGCGAGTCCTCGTTGACGGGCGAGCCGTCCTCGGCCTGGTAGATCGAGGCCGAGGAGCTGAAGATGATGCGGTCGCAGCCGTTGCGGTGCAAGTGGCCGACGAAGGCCAGGCTCTTCGCGACGTTCGCTTCGTAGTAGCCGATGGGGTCCGCAACGGAATCCGGTACGACGATCAGCGCGGCGCAGTGCACCACGGCGGAGATGTCCGGGTGCTCCGAAAAGATCCGGTCGACCAGCGTGCCGTCCGCGATGTCGCCCTCGTAGAAGCTGCGGCCCTCGGTGAACTCGCGGCGGCCGCGGACGAGGTTGTCGAGGATCACGGGAGTGATGCCCGCGTCCAGACAGGCCGAGGCGACGGTGCTGCCGATGTAGCCGGCTCCCCCGGCGATGAGGACGGTGCTCACGATGATCTCTTCCCGGTCGTTCGAGCCAAGCAGGCAACCCAGGCTAGCCGAGAACGAATCGGGGAACCCGCCGACCACCCGAACTGCCGAGTGGCCCCCGACGGGCCCGGAGGTGCAGGCGCGAGCGAAGACGCTAGGGTCGCGTCATGGACTTGAGCGGAAGGGTCTGGGGCGCCACGAAGGCGGAGCGGAGCGCGTCGTATCCGTGTGACCCGCTCGTGGCCGCCCGATCCGAGGGCTGGACACGGGCCGTCGACGTCGCGGCCCCGCCCGGCCTCGTCTTCACGTGGCTCCGCCAGCTGACCATCGCTCCGTACAGCTACGACTGGGTCGGCTTCCGAGGCCGCAAGAGCCCGCGCGTGCTGCTCCCCGCCCTGCCCGATCTGTCCCTCGGACAGTCGTTCCTCGTCTTCGAGATCGCCGGTTTCACGACCGACGAGCACATCACCGGCGTGCTCCCCGAAGCCCTTGCCGCGCGGCACGGGCACATGGCCGTGAGCTACACCGTGCGCCCGCGCGGCGAAACGGGCTCTCGTCTGGTCGTGAAGGTCGTCGCCGAGACCGGGGCGACGGCGAGTCGCAGGCTCCGTCGCCGGCTCCTTGCGTGGGGCGATCTCGTCATGATGCGCAAGCAGCTTCTGACGCTCAAGAAACTGTCCGAGGGGTCGGCGGCCTCGGCGGCCGCAGGTCCGGCCGCAGGGTAGACGGCCCCCGGCTAGACGGCCCCGGGCCTCGGCGCCCCGGCTCACTGGACGAGGCGGACGCCTCCTGTGTGCGGAGGAGTGTCGGCCCCGATTGATGCCTTGACAACGATTGCCTAGTCATCAATGCTGGAGGGGTGACAGCAACTCCCAGCGGTCTGCGCGACCACCTTGGCTATTGGATCCGGCGTCTCTCCGACGAGGTGCACGGTCGCTTCGAGCAGGAGCTCGCCTCCTACGACGTGACGGTCGCCCAGTGGGCGGTCCTGATCACCGTCCACCGCGGTGATGCCGTGACCACCCGGGAGGTGGGCCGGTACATCAACGTCGACGCCGGAGCCGTCTCGCGACTGGTCGACCGCCTGGTCGCGAAGGATTTGATGACGCGCGAACCGGACCCCGCGTCCCGTCGCAGCCTGCGGCTGACCCTCACCCCCACCGGGCGTGAGCTCGTCCCCCGCCTTGCGCGGATCGCGGATGCCAACGACGCCCACTTCTTCTCCGCCCTCGAACCCGGCCAGCGACAGCAGCTGGAGGGATGGGTGAAACGCCTGATCAACGAGGGTCACCCGGATTCCACCGACACCCCGAAGGTTCCATCATGAGCACCGCAAACACCCCCGCCCGCTCGATCACCAAGACCGTCACCATCAACCGGCCGGTCGCCGACGTCTTCGCCTTCCTCTCCGACGCCGCCAACTGGCCCGCCTGGGCCGTGGTCAACGTCCAGGCGATCGAACCCGCGCCCGAGGAAGGCTGGTGGCTGATGGCCACGCCCCAAGGGCCGGCCAGACTGCGCATCCGCGGCGATGCCCGGCTGGGGCTCCTGGACCACGACTACCTCGACGAGCAGGCTGCCTGGCAAGTCCCGGCCCGCGTCGTGCCCAACGGCAACGGCTCCGAATTCATGATGACCTTCTTCCAGCCGCCGGCGTTCACGGACTCCTTCTTCGACGAGCAGATCGCCCTCGTCGACACCGAACTCGCCGAGTTGAAGAAGATCCTGGAAACCGGGATGTGACCACACCGCACGCCCCATCGCCAGATCCGCCGCCCCAGCCCCTCGGAGGCCGGAGGCCACCGGCGGACCCCGGGATCGACGGGGAAGGAGGCCCGCAAAGGCCTCCTTCCCCGTGTCCGGCCGCTGCCGTACGGCGGGCCAGCGGGTCAGCGGGTGAGGAAGCGGGTGGCGCCCACGTAGACGCGGCCGGTGGAACCGATGGGCTCCTCCTGTACCGGATCCCCGGTACGAGGCGAGTTGATCATCATGGGTTCGCCGTTCCGCGTCCCCGTGTAGATGCCGACGTGGGTGACATCGGTGCCGGTGCCGGTGGCGGGACGGAAGGCGACGATGTCGCCGGGCCTCAGGTCCTGCGTACCGGTGATCCGCACTCCCGCGGCCGAGCCGGCCGGAGCCTGGCCGCCGCCCGCGTCGAACTGCGGCTGGGCGTCCCGGGGGATGGTCAGACCGAGGGCGGAGTAGACCTGGCCGGTGAGACCGGAGCAGTCGTAGCCGAATCCGGAGGTGCCCGACCACAGGTAGGGCAGACCGAGGAAGGCGCGTGCGGCGGCGACCACGTCCGCGCCGCTCGGCGCGGCCGGCACCCTCGCCAGGTCGTCGGCCCGGAAGAACAGCCGGCCGCCGCTGGGGGAGTAGGCGGTCACGACTCCGGGCAGCGGACCGGCCTTCACCGGGAAGGCGGTGTTGTACGAGTACTCGCCCGCCTGCCCGGATTCACGGCCGGCCAGCGCGGCCCTGGCGGTGGCGAAGCCCCGGGCCGTGGGGCGGGCAACGCGTTCCTCGTGCGTACCGCCGGGCGCGCGCCGGTGCTCCGAGGTCAGCTGCCGGTCGGGAATCCAGCCGGGGTAGGCGCCCCGGCCCGCCTGGTCCCGGGGGGTGGGCTGGCCGTGCACCCACACGTGGTCCCAGAGCACACCGCCTTGCCACTCGGTGCGGTCGACGGTCACGCGGACGCCATGGAGAGCCTGGGTCTCCCCGGCGACCTCGCGCCGCTCGTCCAGGGACATGGTGGTCAACCACCCCCGGATGTCGGAGGGATTGGTGGTCGCCGGGGCGTCCACGGGTCGGACCTGTTCGGGGCTCACCCAGACCTGAGCGACCGTCACGTCGACGTAGCAGGTCGGGGCGCCGTGGCAGGGGCGGGCGGCGGCGGACCAGGAGGGGCGGTCCGCGGCGGTGGGGGCCGCGGGGACCGCGGCGGCCGGAGTGGCGAGGGCGAGGAGCATGGCGGCGGTGGCCGTCAGGACGGTCTTCACGGAATACATGAGTCGATCCTGTCCAGGGCCGCGCGGCCGTGAACCCCTCCGGCCCGGCCGGCCGCCGCGGGCCGTGCCGATGGCCGTACGCGGCGTGTTTCGCACGACCGGGACGATGCCGTTGGGGCCACCGGGCACGCACACCACGGCCGGGAAGGCCGACCGGAGGGATACTCGGGGCATGACGGACAGCGAACGGGAGACGGAGCGGCGGCTGGAGCGAGCCATCCTGGATTTGCTGGACCGCCGCGGCCCGACCGCCACGATCTGCCCCTCCGATGCCGCCCGGGCGGCGTACGCCGGGGACGACGACGGCTGGCGCCTGCTCATGGAACCGGTTCGGCGGGTGACCGGGCAGTTGGTCGAGGCCGGGGAGGTGGAGGTCACCCAGGGCGGCCACCCCGTCGATCCGGCGACGGCTCGCGGTCCGATCCGTATCCGCCGCCTGTGAGTCGCGTCCTATGGTGATCCCCGTGAACGCTACGGGCGGGGAGACGATCGGGGGCCGGTACCGGCTCCTGGAGCTGATAGGCCAAGGCGGCATGGGCCGGGTCTGGCGCGGGCGCGACGAGACGCTGGGCCGTGAGGTCGCGGTCAAGGAGGTCCTGCTCCCGCAGGGCGTCTCGGACGCCGAACGCGACCGACTCGTACAGCGGGTGCTCCGCGAGGCCCGCGCCGGCGCCCGCCTGAACCATCCGGGGATCATCACCGTGCACGACGTGGTCGAGCACGGGGGAGCTCCCGTGATCGTCATGGAGTACGTCATCGGCGTCTCCCTCGGCACCGCCCTCAAGCGGAACGGACCGCTGCCGGTGCCTCGGGCCGCCGGGATCGCCCTGGCGATGCTCAAGGCGCTGCGCAGGGCCCACGAGGCGGGGATCGTCCACCGGGACCTGAAGCCCGACAACGTCCTGCTGATGGACGACCGGGTGATCATCACCGACTTCGGCATCGCGCACATGGCCGACGCCACCACGGCGTTGACCCGGACCGGCACCGTGATGGGCACTCCCGCCTTCATGGCCCCCGAGCAACTGCTCGGACGGCCGCCGTCCCCGGCCAACGACCTGTGGGCCCTCGGGGCCACCCTCTACGCCGTGGTCGAGGGCGAAGCGCCGTTCAGTGGCGAGACGTTCAGCGCGCTGTGCATCGCGGTGGCGACCCAGGATCCGCGCCCGCCCCTGCGGGCCGGCGCGCTGGCGCCGCTGCTGGCCGCTCTCCTGACCAAGGAACCGGCCCGGCGGCCCACGGCGGAGGTCGCCCTGGCCGAGCTGGAGCGGCTGGCGCGCGGCGGCTGGTCCGGCCCCGGCGAAGGCCGGGCGGAGGGCCCCGCCGAAGGGCCGGCGGACGGCCCGGCGGATGCCCCGGCGGATGCCCCGGCGGATGTTCCGGCAGATGTCCCGCCCCCGCCGGCATTCGGGCCGCCCGTGAGCGAGCCGTCGGCGGCCGGAACGCCGCGGGCCGCCATGGCGCTTGGCCCGGCTCCATCGAGCCCGTCCCTCGCCCGGCTGATCCGCTTCGGCGGCTGCTTCGCCCTGTTGTTGCTGATCGGAACCCTGCTCCCGTGGAACTTCTTGGAGCACTACCTCAAGGCCTTCAACATCCCGACCCTGCTCGTCCTGATCCTGTTCTCGCTCGGCCACGCCCTGCCCCGGCCCCGCTGGCACCCCGCACGGGTCCTGCCCGTGCTCGTCGTGGCCGACACCGTCCTGTGGCTCCTCCTCCAACGACTCCTCGCCCGTGGGGCGGGTCTCACGGACCTGGGAACCTCTTGGCACATCGGGTTGATCGCCGCCAACATGGCGATCTTCGCCACCGGCGCTTGGCTCCTGTGGTGGAAGGTGCCGGGCAGCCGTCCGCAGTGACGGGCCGCACCACGACCTCCGCGGCGGCCTCGCCGCTCCGGAGTTGACAGGCGAAGGCCGCGCGCCGCGGGGGGCCGCCCCGCGCGGCCTTATGGTCCACGCGAAGCCCGCCGAACGGCGAAGGCTTCGCCGGTACCCGCCCTCACGCCAGGAGCCTCCGCATGTCCGCACCCACCGGTCTGATCGACGTCCACCACCACGCCATCCCGCCCTTCTACGCCGAGGCCCTCGGCGACCGGAAGGCCATTCCCGGCGTGGACTACCCGACGTGGACCCCCGAGCAGAGCCTGGAGGTCATGGACGCCCACGGCATCGCCGCCGCGGTCCTGTCCGTCACCGCCCCCGGTGTCACGTTCCTCGACGGCCCGGACGCCTCGAAGCTGGCCCGCCGCGTCAACGAGTACTTCGCCGAGCTGGTCCGCGAGCACCCCACTCGCTTCGGCGCCTTCGCGATCCTGCCCCTCCCCGACGTGGCCGCCGCCCGCGAGGAGCTCCGCTACGCGCTCGACGAGCTCGGTCTCGACGGCGTCGGCGTCCTGACCTCGTACGGCCACCGCTACCTCGGCGACCCCGAGTTCGAGCCCCTCTTCGCGGAGATCGCCGAGCGCGGCGCGGCCGTCCACGTCCACCCGGCCGCCCCGCCCAGCCGCGACCTGGCCACGTTCGATCTGCCGGTCTCCCTCTACGAGTTCACCTTCGAGACCACCCGCACCGCGGCCAGCCTGCTCTTCAACGGCGTCCTCGACCGCCTGCCCGACCTGCGCATGATCCTCTCGCACGCCGGCGGCACCCTCCCGTTCCTGGCCCGCCGCCTCACCTACGGCACCACCATCGGGGCCTACCTCAAGGACCGCGCCCCGGAGGACGTCATCGGCACCCTCGGCCGTCTCCACTTCGACATCGCGATGTCCGCCAACGACTTCGCGCTCCCTGCCCTGACCCGCCTCACGGGCACGGACCGCATCCTCTACGGCAGCGACTACCCCTTCATGCCCGCCGCCCACACCACCGAGAACACGAAGGGCTTCGCCGAGTTCGACGGCTGGACCGACGCCCAGCGCGCCGAGATCGGCCGCGCCAACGCCCTCCGCCTGCTGCCCGCCCTGGCCGCCCGGCTCACCCCCGCCGGCGGCGGACGTCGATGACGGCGTGGTGCCCGTCGGCCGTCGGCCGTGGGCACGGGATCGGGATCGGGTCCGGCTCACACCGCGAGCGCCTGCCCACTGCACCCGCGGCTACTCGCCTCCGCGCCGACGCGGTGGCGCGCTCACGCGTACCTGCGCCGGGACGACCGTCACCGGGAGCCGGTTACGGTCGGTGAGTCCCGGTACACGAGGATGAACTCCCCGTAGGGGTGGCTGCCGTGCCGGTCTGCCGTCTCGTCGAGGGCCCTGCGCAGGGTGTGCAGATGGCCCGTGGTGAGCTGGAGGGGCGGTTCGTCGGGCTGGTGCGTGGTGCCGCGGGGATAGTCCTCGCCCGGCGTGGTGGTCATCTCGATGTGACACCCGAGGACATGGCGAACGGTCCGGGTGGCGCAGAAGTCCAGCAGACGGTCGACGGTGGCCGAGTACGCGGCCCGGTCCTCGATGTAGAGCCGCCCGGGATAGAGGGAGTCGCCGGTCAGCAGGAGGCCGGTGTGGCGGTCGTGGAAGACCACCGCGGCCCGCTGGTGGCCGGGTCCGGGGATCACGTCCAGGACGCGGCCGCCCAGGTCGAGCGCGCCGAAGCGGTGTGGCCAGTCGGCGAGGCCGAACGCCGCCGTGACCTCGTCCAGACCTGGCCCCACGACGGTGGTGAGGGGCCGGTCCGCGAACTGGGGGTCCGCCGCGGTGTGGTCGCCGTGTCCGTGGGTGTGGGCGATCAGCAGCGAGTACGCGGGCCTCGGATGGCGTTCCAGCCAGTCCGTGACGAGCCGGTCGACCGTTTCCCGCAGGGGGAAGTGGGCCGGGTCGGCGCAGGCGCCCGTGTCGAGGAGCAGCGCCCGGTCGTTGCCGAAGAGGAGGAAGAGGAACGGGGCTTCGTAGTGCACGGATTTGTTCTGGCGCAGGAGCACCGTGTGTTCGGAGTGGGCGTGGACCTGGATCTCCGGGGCCGGGTCGTGTTTCGGGGAGGGCCAGCCCGCGTGCCAGACGACGTCGAGACTGCCGGACACCGGGGCACCCCGGAGAAAGTCGATCACACCTCCAACCTACCCGTTGGCATCGCGCGGGGGAGCGTCCCGCTCGTCCCGGCCATCGCCTTCCCCGCCCCGGGCGCCCTCGGCACCCCGGTGCGGGCACTCGTCAGCCCGCCGCGGCTCGTCGCGACCGCCGTCTCCCCACGGGCCACCGGTCCGGTGGGCGCGCCGTGCCCGGTGCCGAGAGGGGACTGGCGTAGCGTGGCGAGCCCGCGAACCACCCCGTTCGGCAAGGAGTGACCAAGGCCATGCGGAAGCCCGACGGCAGGGACGCGGAGGTGGTGGTCATCGGCGCGGGCGTCGCAGGACTGGCCTGCGCGGCGGACCTCCTCGCAGCCGGAGTACGGGTGACGGTGCTGGAGGCGGCGGACACCCCCGGCGGCAGGGTGGCGACCGACCGGGTCCGCGGTTTCACGACGGACCGCGGGTTCCAGGTGCTCAACACCGCCTACCCGCAGGTCAAACGCCGCCTGGAGCTGCGGGCCCTGAGGCTGCGGCCCTTCACGCCGGGGGTGCTGGTGCACACCGGCGACGGGTTGCGCCGGTTCACCGACCCCACCCGCCGGCTCCGGGACAGCCGCGACCTCCTGCCGGGCCGCTTGGCCACCGCCCGCGACCTCGCGGCGCTGGGCGTGCTGTCGGCCCGCGACATGCTGGCACCCGCCGCGCGCCTTCGGGGCCGGCAGGACGGCACCACGCTCACCGCGCTGGCCGGCGCCGGCTTCTCGCCCGCCTTCGTGGAGACCTTCTTCCGGCCCTTCCTGTCCGGGGTCTTCCTCGAAGACGAACTGGAGACCTCCGCCCGCTTCTTCCACTTCGTGTGGCGCACGATGCTGCGCGGCACCGCCTGCCTGCCGGCGGACGGCATGGGCGCCGTACCCGCCCAGCTCGCCGCCGCCCTTCCCCGCTCCGTGGTGCGCACCGCCGCACCGGTGGCCTCTTTGACGCCGGAGGGTGTCGTCCTGGCGGACGGGGCCGACCTGGCGGCCGCCGCGGTCGTCGTCGCCACCGGGCAGAGCGCCGCCGCCCGGTTGCTCCCCACACTGGCCGTACCGCGGGCCCGAACCGTGACGACCCTCTACCACGCCGCCGAGCGTTCACCGCTGGCCGAGCCCACGCTGGTGGTCGACGGCCGCCGGCGCTTCCTGAACACCTGCGTGCTCACCGAGGTCCATCCCGGCTACTCCGGTGACGGGCGGGCTCTGGTGTCGACCTCCGTCCTGGGCGCGCCCGGGCCGGCGGAGGAGGCGGCGGTGCGCGTGGCCCTCGGCCATGTGTACGGTGCCGACACCGGGAGCTGGGAAGCCGTGCACCGGGTCACGGTCCGCGACGCCCTGCCGGCCATGACCCCGCCCTGGCCGCTCTCGCGGAGCACCCGCTTCTCCCCGGGGCGCTACGTGTGCGGTGACCACCGGGCGACCGGCTCTCTACAGGGCGCCATGGCCTCCGGGGCCCGCGCTGCCCGGGAGGTCCTGATCGACCTGCGCGCGGGTGCGCACACCCCGCCCCGCAGCGGCACCTGACGCCCACCCCCCGCCCGTCACACCCGCCGAAGGCCCGGAACGCCCCGGCAGGCCCCGGCGCGCCCGCAGTCACGAGCGGGCCCGGTGATTCGATGCAGAACCGGTGCGACTTGATGCGAGGGCTCCGCTCCGCGCACGCTCGGGTGGCCGGACGCGAGTGACCCGGTAGCAGCCGGGTCAGACCTGGATCCCGCTCATCGCCGCGGGGGCCGGCCCATCCGGGAAGCCGTCGGCACCGAATCGGAACCCGAGAGCCGCGGGGGAGTGCGCGGGTTCCGTCGAGCACGAGAGGGAGACCATGAGCGGGCGCAGCATTGCCGTGGTGGGGGCCGGTGTGGCCGGCCTGTCGGCCGCGTACGTGCTCTCGCGCGGCCGTGACGTGGTCCTGTACGAGGCGGACGACCGGCTCGGGGGCCACGCCCATACCCGTCGGCTCCCGGCCCGCGGGGGCGGCACCGTCGGCGTGGACACCGGGTTCATCGTCCACAACGAGCGCACGTACCCGTACCTGCTGCGGCTGTTCCGGGAGCTGGGCGTGGCCACGCAGGACGCCGAGATGAGCATGTCCGTCCGCTGCGACGGCTGCGGCCTCCAGTACGCCGGCGCCCGTGGCGCGTACGGTCTGCTCGGCGGCGGGAACCTCCGGCGCGGCCGGTACCTGCGGATGCTCGCCGAGGTGCCGCGCTTCCACCGGGCGGCCCGCCGTCTCCTCGCCTCCGGCGACGAGACGGCCACCCTCGCCTCCTTCCTGGAACGCGGCGGCTTCACCGCGTACTTCGCGGGGCACTTCGCACTTCCTCTCGTCTCCGCGGTCTGGTCCTGCCCGCCGGACACGGCGCTGCACTACCCCGCGGCATACCTGTTCCGGTTCCTGGAACACCACGGTCTGCTGTCCGTCACCGGCTCCCCGCAGTGGAAGACGGTCACCGGCGGCTCCTCCGTCTACGTCGAGAAGATCGCCAAGACGCTGTTCTCCGTGCGGACGACCACCCCCGTCCGTGCGGTGGTGCGCGGCACGGATCACGTGCGCGTGACGACCGACGACGGTGAGGCGACCGACCACGCCGCCGTCGTGATCGCCGTCCACCCCGACCAGGCCCTGCGCCTCCTCGCGGACGCCACGCCCGACGAACGCAGGGTCCTCGGGGCGTTCACGTACTCCCGCAACCCCACCGTCCTGCACCGGGACGCCTCGGTGCTGCCCGCTCTGCCGCACGCCCGCGCCGGCTGGAACTACTGGCTGCCGTCGTGCCGGTCCCGTCCCGGGACGGTGCAGGTCAGCTACGACATGAACCGCCTGCAGAGGCTCGCCGGGGACGAGCCGCACATCGTCACCCTCAATGCGGACGGCCGAGTCGACGGAGGCAAGGTCATCGCCCGCACGGTGTACGAACACCCCGTCTACACGCGCCGCTCCGTCGCCGCGCAGCGCGAACTGCCCGGCCTCGCCACCTCGGTGACGGCGTTCGCCGGCGCCTACCACGGCTGGGGGTTCCACGAGGACGGCTGCCGCTCCGGCGTCGAAGCGGCCCGGGCCCTGGGGGTGAACTGGTGACCTCCGCGCCCGCGATCCCCTCGATCTACGCCTGCGAGGTCGCCCACGTCCGCACCGTGCCGCTGCGCCACTCCCTGCGCCGGCGCACCTACATGTGGCTGGTCGACATCGACGACCTGCCGCGCCCGCCCCGCCTCCTGCGCCCCCTCGCCCGCTTCGACGCCCGCGACCACTTCGGCGGCCGTGCTCCCACCATCCGGGCCGGACTGGACGCCTTCCTGGCGCGACAGGGGGTGACGGACGCCGGCGGACGCGTGCTGATGCTCGCCCACGCCAGGGTCTTCAACCACGTCTTCAACCCGCTGACGCTGTACTGGTGCCACGACCGCGCCGGGCGCCAGGTGTGCGTGGTCGCCGAGGTGCACAACACGTACGGCGGCCGCCACTGCTACCTGCTGCGGCCCGACGCGAAGGGCAGGGCGGACGTCGACAAGACGTTCCACGTGTCGCCGTTCTTCGACGTCGAGGGTTCCTACCGGATGCGCCTGCCGCTGCCGGGCGAGCGGCTCGACCTCGGCGTCCAGCTGCGGCACGAGGACGGCAGCCGCCCCCTGACCGCCACGGTCCGCGGCCGCCGCCGCCCGGCCGACGCGTCGGGGCTGCTGGCCGCGGCGCTCAGCCACCCCTGGTCGACGCTCGCCGTCACCCTCGGCATCCGCTGGCACGGCGTACGCCTCTACCTCAAGGGCCTTCCCGTGCGACCCCGACCCGTTCACCCGACCCGAGAGGGCATGCTGTGACCATCTCGCCGCCGTCGATCCCGACCGCGTGCACGACCTGCGACAGCGCGTCCGTCGGCGCCGACACCGACACCCGCAACGAAGCCGACGTCGCGTCCGTCGATCCGGAGCGCTGGCCCGACGTCGCCCGCCTTCCCCGGTCCTCGGCCCTGCGGACCGCCCTCGCCCGGCGCATCGTCGAGAACGCCCTGGCCAAGACCCCGCTGCGGATACGCCAGGGGGGCCGGCAGCACACCGAGGGGTCCCCGCACGGCGACGGCGGTCCCGGAGTTGCGACCCTGCTCCTGCACGATCCGGCCGCCTTCCACCGCCGGATCGGCGCGGACGGACTCATCGGCTTCGGCGAGTCGTACATGGCCGGCGAGTGGGACGCCGACGACCTCGTCGCCGCACTCACGATGCTGGCCTCCCGCGTGGACGCCCTCGTACCCGCGCCCCTGCGCCGGCTCCGAGGCGCCTGGGTCCACCGGCGTCCCGCCCTCGAACGCAACACCCTGGACGGGGCCCGCGACAACGTCCGCCGTCACTACGACCTGTCGAACGACCTGTTCGCCCTGTTCCTGGATCCGAGCCTGACCTACTCCTCGGCCCTCTTCACCGCGCTCCCCGCCGCGCACGCAGACCTGACCGCCGCACAGCACCGCAAGATCGACCGGCTCCTCGACCTCGCCCGCGTCGGTCCCGGCACGCGCCTGCTGGAGATCGGCACGGGCTGGGGCGAACTCGCCCTGCGCGCCGCGGACCGGGGCGCCGAGGTCCTGACCGTGACCCTCTCCGCCGAGCAGCGCGACCTCGCCGCACGGCGGATCGCCGCCGCGGGACTGACCGACCGGGTCACCGTCGAGCTGGGCGACTACCGGCAGGTCCGGGGCAGCTTCGACGCGGTCGTCAGCGTCGAGATGATCGAGGCGGTCGGCGCCGAGTACTGGCCGGTGTTCTTCGCGACGCTGCGCCGGCTGGTCGCACCCGGCGGCAGCGTGGCGCTCCAGGCCATCACCATGCCGCACGCGGGCATGCTGAACACGGCCCGCACGCACACCTGGATCAGCAAGTACGTCTTCCCCGGCGGGCTCATCCCCTCCCGGGAGGCCATCGCCCGGGAGAGCGCCGCCGCAGGTCTGCGCATCACCGATGACGCCGGGTACGGCGAGCACTACGCGGAAACCCTGCGGCTGTGGCGGGAGGAATTCCTTCGGCAGTCCGAGGCCGTCACCGCGCTCGGCTTCGACCGCGCGTTCCGGCGCATGTGGGAGCTGTACCTGGCCTACTCCGAGGCGGGGTTCCGCTCGCACTACCTCGACGTGCGCCAGATCCGCCTGGTGGCCGACGGCGCCCTGACGGGGAGGCTGCGGTGAACTGGAGCGCGCTGACGATCAACCTCGCCGCCTCGGCCGGCGCGGCCCTCGCCGTGATGCTGGCCTTCTTCGTGATCGCGCTGCGCGTCGGGGTCCACCGGATCGTGGACATCGCCTGGGGCGTCGCGTTCGCCGCCGTCGCCCTCGTCACCTGGGCCCTGTCCGCGGGCCACGGGGACGACCTGCGCCGGTTCCTCGTCGCGGCGGCCACCTGCGTCTGGGGGCTGCGGCTCGCGCTGCACATCGCACGCCGTGCCCGCGGTCACGGAGAAGACCCCCGCTACGCCAAGATGCTCGCACGCGCTCCCGGCAGCCCCGCCCGGTACGCGCTGCGCAAGGTCTACCTCCTCCAGGGATTCCTCGTCTGGCTCGTCTCGCTGCCCGTGCAGGCCGCCGCCTACCTGCCCGGCGGTCCCGACGCCCCGATGGTGCTCGGCCTCGCGCTGTGGGCGGCGGGCCTGGGCTTCGAGGCGGTGGGCGACCACCAGCTCGCCCGCTTCAAGTCCGACCCCGCCAACCGGGGCCGGATCATGGACCGGGGCCTGTGGGCCTGGACGAGACACCCCAACTACTTCGGCGACTTCCTCGTCTGGTGGGGCTTGTACCTGACGGCGTGCGCGACCTGGCAGACGGCGGCCCTCACGCTCGTCTCACCGCTGGTCATGACGGGGCTGCTCGTCTGGGGCAGCGGCAAACGACTCCTGGAAGCCCATATGGCCGACCGCCCCGGCTACGCCGACTACAAAACCCGTACCAGCGGATTCCTGCCCCGCCCTCCGCGCGGCGCCCCTGTCGCGCGGGGGACCCGGTGACCGTGATCCGGTGTCAGCCGCCGACTGCCTCTCCGAAGGCCCGCGGAGAGGACGGGGGACGGCAGTGCCGGCCGAGGACCTCCAAAGCCTCGCGCAGACCGGCCGGGCAGAGCATGCCCGGAGCCGCCGGGCGGTTCGCCCAGCCGGGGCCGGCCAGAACCACCAGCGGACGGGTTCGGGCTCCCTTGATCCCGAATCCGGTGTTCGCGACCATTCGGGCCAGCGTGGGGCCGGCGGTGTGCCGCGACTGGGACCACAGCACCACGGCGGACGGACCCATGCGCCGCACGGCAGCGGTCAGCGCTTGGGCCGGCACGTCCGCGCCGAGCATGCGCATCGGCAGTCCGCGCTCGGCAAGGCCCGCGGCGAGGGCTTCCAGGGGAAGGGTGTGCTGCTCACCCGGAACGCAGGACAGCAGTACGGGCGGCGCCTCGGGGTCCGCCGGCGGGGCGCAGGCGATGCGCCTCAGGGCAGTGGAGATGTGCCAGGAGAGCAGGTGCTCCACCTCGACGTAGCGTTCGTCGGTGGACTCCCACTTGCGGCCGACTGCGTGGAGGGTGGGTGCCATGACCTCTTCCCAGCCGGTCACCAGCCCGTGGGTGGCCACCAGGTCCGTGAGGAGTCTGTCCATGGTCGGGCCGTCCAGCCGTACCGCCGCGCGGGCCAGTCCCCGGAATTCGTGCCTGACCTCGCCGAGCGGCAGGCCATTGCCCGACCCCGGGGAGCGGCCGCGCCGCACACCGGCGGCGGGCTGGGACGGCTGCGGTGGCTGGGGTGGCGGTGCCGGCTCGGCGGGCACGGGCGCCGTGTCCGCCCCCGGAGGGCGTCCGGCCCGGGAGAGGGCGGCGCCGGCCGCCTCCGCCGGTGGTACGCCGGACGTGGTCAGCCGGCACATCTCTTCGAGCACCGCGATGTCCTCGGGCGCCCAGCGCCGGTGTCGGCCGCTCTCGCGGACCGAGGGTCCGATGCCGTACCGGCGGTCCCAGGACCGCAGCGTGGTGGGGGACACCCCCAGGCGTCGGGCCACGGCTCCGGTCGTGACGCGGTAAGGCGAATCAGACATGGGAGAGACCGCCCCGTCGGCACCGACGACAAGGGTCCGCGGCGTTCGCCGGGCCAGTCCCACCCATGTCCACGCTCCTTTCAGCGCACCTGCCCCCACCCCTCTCTTCGGAGGCTCCCGTCCCGGCGGATGCAGGGCGGGTCCGCCGCCCCGGGCGTCAGCGGTGGCCCAGCACGTTGACGACCCGGCCGTTGGGGTCGCGGACGAAGAACCGGCGCACGCCCCATTCCTCGTCCTGCAGCGGATGGACGATCTCCGCACCGCTGTCGCGCACGGCCTCGTAGGCCGCGTCCACGTCGTCCACCTCGACGCTCATGTCCGGGATGACCGGGGCGGTCTCGTCACGGGTCATGAAGCTGATCTGGGCCGCCGGACTGGCCGGGGAGGCGAGCGTCATGATCCAGCCGTGGTTCATGACCTCCTCGAACCCCAGGAGGCCGTAGAACTCCCGGTTGTCCTGCGCGGCCTCTGACTGGATGTTGGGCACGACACGGCGAACGGTCATCGACGACTCCGGTGCGAGGGATGGGACGGTCACGCGTCAGTGGTCACCGCCTTCGCCTACCGAGTAGATCACGGCGATGAACACGAGGACGGTTGCGGCGAGTCGCACGATCTCCCCGGTGGCCCACCCTTGTTGCACGGCGACGACGAGGACGGCGGTGAAGGCGTACGGCCATGAACGGCGCGGCGGCGCGGTGAAGTTCGACATGAGGGCCTCCAGGTTCGGCGATCGGCTGAAGACCCAGGCTGGCCCGTGATGGGATTGTCCGCCTGGGCCTGGGGGCGCTGCGCAGGTGAGGGGTCGGACACCGGTGACAACGCCACGGTTGTCCGCAAGACAAGGCGGGGGGCGGGTCGCATGGCACGGCCGTTGGGGGAACTGCAGGGCGGGACGGAGGAGGCGAACGAGCTCGCGCGCTGGCTGAGAAAGATCACGAACGGGGTGGGCGTCCGGCAGCTGGAGGCCGACTTCCCGTACAGCAAGTCGCTGTGGACGCAGTTCCGCAACGGCAGTCGCCTGATCCCCCGGGACCTCTTGGACCAGGTGGTGAGCCGGTACCTCCTGGAGCCGGCCATGCGGCAACGCCAGCTCGACGAGGGGCGCCGGCTCCTGGAAGGGGCGCTGCGCAGTGCGGCGTCGCCCCAGGCCGCTGAGCGCGACGCCGCGCCCACCGCTCCACCTCGGCGCGGTGATGCGGTCGCGCACGCCCTGCTGAGGCTCGATGACGCGCGGCTGCGCCAGATAGAGGCGATCCGGCGGCTGAACGCCTCCGAGCGGCGGTGCGACCGGCTCCAGGACCTGGTGTCGGCACTTGAGCAGCGCTGCACGCTGCTTGAGTACGAGCGGGACCGGGCGCGCGAAGAGGTACGCGCCGAGTTGCAGGGCCAGGTGCAGATGTCGGCGGAGTACCGGCGCCAGGCGGACCTCAAACTGAAGCGCGCCCGGCGCGCCCGGGAAGAGGCGTACGAGCTGAGGCTGGCGGCCGAGGCCCAGGTGACCCGCGCCCGTCTGGACGTCCGACTGCGGAGCGGAGCGGAGGCCGAGGACATCGCTCCCCTCGTCGCGCCGGCGGAAGGCGCCGGGTACCTGCCCCCGTTGGGGGACGTCGCGCCCGCGCTGCACGCCATCGACGACGAGCTGGACGAGAACGACCGGGGGATGGACGCGCTCCGCGCCGCGCTGCGGCTGCCCGCCGCGGACCGTTCGGCGCACGACTCCCGGATCGTGCGGGGAGTGGTGGAGAAGGCGGCCGCCCCGTCTCCCGGGGTTGTCCGCGTCCTGGCGGAAGACAACGCGGACAGCGAAGACAACCAGGACGGCCGGGGCGACGGACGGCGTTCGGGAGCGAGGCGCCGCAGTCGTACGACCATCGCCGTGTGCCTCGCCCTCGTGACCACGCTGGGGGTGTCACTCGCCTGGGATCCGCCGCCTCCGGGGACGTCGGCACGCGATCCCCTGAGGGGCGGCCGGGGAAACCGCCTGACGATCGGCGTGGCGGTCGACGCCCCCGGGCTGAGCGAGCTGCAGGACGGCGGAGTCCACGGGTTCGAAGTGGACATGGGCATGCGCCTCGCCCAGGAGCTCGGCTTCGACAGCCAGAGCGTCGCTCTCACGCCGCTGAACGTCAACGAACGGGCGTCGGCCGTCCGTAAGGGGCAGGTCGACCTGGTCATCGCCCGCGTCGAGGTGACCAGCGCACTGAGAAAGCAGGTCAGGCTCGTCGGCCCGTATTTGAGGACCTATCACGGAGTCCTGGTCGGGAAGGGGGACAAGAGCATCTCGCACTTCAAGGACCTGGCCGGGCGAATGGTCTGCACGCGCGCGTACTCCAGTTCCCAAGAAGGCCTGATCACGGACAACAAGGCCTTCATCGTGACCCGGCCCGACACCCGCGACTGCGTCGCGGCCCTCCGTGCCCACCAGGTGGACGCGGTCATCGACGATCAAGTCGTCCTCTACGGCTACACACAGAAGTTCGACGACTTCGAAGTGCCTCCGGCCGCGACGGACGGGCAGCAGGCGGGCCTCTACGCGATCGCGCTGCCCCAGGGGACACCGGACCAGTCCTGCGCGGAGGTGTTCCGTGCCCTCCAGGCGTACGTGCAAGGCCAGTGGAAGCAGGACTTCCAGTCCCGGCTGGGGAGCGTGGTCCAGGCGTTTCCCACGACATGGAACGCGTTCACCCCATCCGAGGGCGACATGAACGAGCGCTCCTCCTGCACCAGCTGATCGCCCGCCGGGGGCGACGGGCGGACGGAGCCGACCGGATTCGAACCGGTGTCCTCGCGATTTTGGAGACCGCGCGCGTCGACCTCTGCGCTACGGCTCCGCCCGCCCTGCATCCTAAGCGGTCGGCGCCGCACGTCCTTCGGGGTCGTGCACGCGCCCACCACCGCCCCGGCCCGCGCAACGACCTGTCAGAGAGGCCACTTGGACAGGGAAAACGCAACTTCGACACGGCTCGCGGACACGGCTACCTTCACCTGGTCTTCGGCGATCGCCCACGGTCGCACCGCAGTTCATCCCGCCCGAGCCACCCGCGACGGGACGAGTAGGTCACGCCCCACGACTCCTCGCCCCCCAGGCACCGGGCACCCCAACCAGGGAGAGACGCATGCCGCATCTTGCGCTGTACACGTTCGGCGTCCTGAAGTCACCTCTCGCCGATCCCGGCCCCCTCACGCGCGAGTTCTACGAGAGGGGTGAGGCCGTCTACCGGAAGATCAGTCAGCACCCCGGCTACCTCGCTCGCGCCGAACCGGCGGGCGACGACCGGGGCATGCTCTTCGAGGCGGACTGGGGTGCATGGGGAGGGTTCGCCGTACCGGCCTGGTACGGCAAGGGCCGCACGGTGGAAACCACCGCCCTGGCCACGACCCTCTCCCTCTGGACCGACCTGCGCCCCGCCTTCGACGCCGTCTACACCGGTCTGCACCGTGAGGCGCTGAACAGGCGTTACGCCTGGTTCGAGAGGACGGAACACCCGAGCCACGTGTTCTGGTGGGTCCCGGACGGCGCGATACCCACCTGGCAGGACGGGGTTTCCAGGCTGGAGCACCTCCACGACCGCGGCTCCGCGCCGCACGCCTTCACCTTCCACCACCCGTTCACCCCGGAGGGGGTTCCGGCCACGGACCTCGCTCCGCGCCTGATCTCCCGGTCGTCGACAGAGCCGTAGGCATGACCCCCCGCCGGCGGGGCATGCGAGGAGGCAATACAAGATCCACTCGCGATGAGGAGATGAACCATGAACGCAAAGCGGCAGGCCGCCCCGTACACCGTGCCCGGTATGGACCCGGGGGAGGCGTGGAAGGTCGTGGACCTCCTCCGGGCGCGGCTGCACGCGCTGAACGATCTGCACCTGACACTCAAGCACGTGCACTGGAACGTCGTCGGTCCTCACTTCATCGCCGTCCACGAGATGCTCGATCCGCAAGTGGAGGCGGTCCGGGAGATGGCCGACACCACCGCCGAGCGCATCGCGGCGCTCGGCGGGGTGCCGGTCGGTACACCGGGTGCCATCGTCGCCGAGCGGACCTGGGACGACTACGACGTGGGGCGCGCGGACGCCGTGGCCCACCTGGGCGCTCTCGACCTGGTCTACACGGGGCTGATCGAGGACCACCGGGGGGCGATGAAGGCCACCGGCGATCTGGACCCGGTCACTCAGGACATGCTCATCGGCCAACTGGCGCGCCTGGAGCAGTTCCAGTGGTTCGTGCGGGCCCATCTGGAGTCCGGCGGCGGCCGTCTGAGCACGGCGGGAGCCCACACCCTGCAAGAGGCGGCCGGCCGGGCATCGCGGGAGCCGGACACCGCCTGACCGGCCGGGCACCGGCGCGGGCCTGCGCCGGCACTCACGGCCGGGCACCGGAGCAAGCCCGCGCCCGCAGCCGGCGGAGCCGCCCGCCGGGTCGCGTCAGGCCGTCCGGGGAGGTTGCCGGGCCGGCAGTCTGAGAGGGGTCGTGACCGCCGAGCAGAAGCCGGCCAGGCCCGCTGCCAGAGCGGTGCGGGAGGCCGGCGACATCGCGGCCATCGCCTTCGCCAGGGCCTCCTGCCGGCTCGCGCGCAACCGGTCGAGGTACGCCCGTCCGGCGGGCGTCAGCCCCAGCAGCACCTCGCGCCGGTCGTCGGACCCGGGGTGGCGTTCGAGGAATCCGACGGCCTGGAGGCGGTCGCACAAGCGGGTGACGGACGGCGCGGCCGCCTCCAGCAGCCTGCCCAGCTCGCTCAGGTTCATCTCACCGTTGCCGTCGACCAGGAACAGCACCCTGGCCTGGGCGGATGAGACGGGAGGGGCGCTGACCGTGTCGCGGCCCCGCTCCCAGACCACCTCCAGCAGCTCGATCAGCTCGCTCATTTCCGCCACCGCCGGCATGACGGGCTTGGGAGAGCCGATCGGCCGCTGACTCATGTGACACTCCCTACCGGGCGTACGAGCCGGCTTCCCCACCGAACCGGTGGCTTCGTGGTCCCCCATCTTGACAGCTGGAGAGAGGCAGGTACCGATCCGGTGGCCGGAGGCGACGGAGTGGAGCGCGAGCTGCGGGATGCGGCCCCGCACGAGCTGTTCGAAAAGGTACGTGACGTCCTGACCCGCGATCACGGGGCACGGAGCGCCGAACTGCTGATGGCGGACTACGCCTCGGCATGGCTCCGGCCCGTCGCGGCGCAGCCGTTCACCGCCGAGGCCGTTTCGGCGCTCGACAGTCCCGAGGGGCGGGCCTTCGGTGCGCAGGAGCCGTACGTCGTCGACCTGGGCGCAGGGGCCACCGTTCACCTGCCGGTGAGCGTGCGCGGCGACCGGCTGGGCATCCTGAGCGTCGGATACGCGGCGGGCGCGTACGACCCCGCACTCCTCGGCCCGCTGCGGGACGTGGCGGCCGCGCTGGCCCACGAGATCCTCGTCGCCGACCGCGACACCGACGTCTTCCTGCAGGCCAGACGGGCCAAACGGCTCACCCTGGCCGCTGAGATGCAGTGGCAGCTGCTGCCGGGACGCTCCTGCTCCCGGCCCGAATACGACCTCGGCGCCCAGTTGGAACCCGCCTACGCCATCTACGGCGACTGCTTCGACTGGTCGGCTTCCGCGGACCACCTGACCCTGACCGTCAACAACGGCATGGGCGAGGGCATCGACGCGGCCCTGCTCACCAGCCTCGCCGTCAGCGCCCTGCGCAACGCCCGGCGGGCCGGACTCGGCCTCGAAGACCAGGCGGCCCTGGCCGACCAGGCCCTGTACGGCCAGCACCAGGGACGGCTGCACCTGCCGATGCTGCTGCTCCGCTTCGCCTTGGACACGGGCGAGGTCGAGGTCATCGACGCCGGATCGCCGCGCCTGTGGCGCCTGCGCGGGGGAGCGGTGGAGCAGGTCGCGCTCGAAGCGCAGCTGCCGCTCGGCATGTTCGAGGACACCGTCTACACCTGCCAGCGCTTCCGGGTGCTGCCGGGAGACCGGCTGTTCTTCCTCAGCGACGGTGTCTACGACGTCATGTCCCCGGCCGGGGAGCCCTACAGCCGGCACGCTCTGAGCCGGGCCGTCATGAACACCCGGCTGCTGCCGCCCTCACAGGTGCCCCGGGGGCTCCTGGAGCGGCTCGCCGGGCACCGCGGCGGTGTCGAGGCGGGCGACGACGCCATGGTCGTCTGCCTCGACTGGCACGGCCGGGCCGGTACGGAGCCGGGCGAGGCGTAGGAGCGGCCCGGCCGGGACGGTGGCACAGTGGTGGCATGCCCCGACCCGGCCAGGCCAGTGCGCCCGAGGACCCGGCCGCGGCCCTCGGCGCCGCGGCGGAGCTCCTCGCGCTCCTGCAAGCCCGCGGCCAGGACGGCGCCTCGGCGGCCGTCTCCCCGTCCCAGATGCGGGCGCTGAACGCAGTCGGGGGCGCCGAGGGCATCAACCTGCGCGCCTTGGGCGCGGTGCTCGGCTCCCGCCCGCCGTCGGTCACCAGGCTCTGCGACCGGCTGGAGGCCATGGGCTTGCTGACCCGCGCGCCGCACCCGAGCAGCCGGCGCGAGGTGGAGCTGCGCCTGACGCCCCGGGGCCGGGCCGTGGTGGACGAGCAGCGGGACATCCGTGCGCGCGCGCTGTCGGCGGTGCTCGCCCGGATGACGCCGGAGGCGGTGGACGCCCTGGTGACGGGGGTGGCGGCCTTCCGGGAGGCGGCCGCCGCACTGTTCCCGGCGGGCCGGCCCTCGGACGCGCTGCCCGACCGTGCCCAGGGGTCCGCGCGGACCGAGGACAGCGCCTGACGGCGAGCGGTCCCCGGGGCGGGTCCCGGCGCTCTTGTCAGGGAGGGCATAATCATTGAGTTCGTAAAACATTGCCTCGCGGCAATGATCAATCTACGGTTGTTCGGCGCTACCGGGCGTCCGTCGGGCGTCCGCTTCCAGGGGTGACGTCCGCTGCCTGCGGTGAGAAGGGACAGACGCGACGCCATGGCGAGCACTCTTGGGCTGGGGCCACCGCACCCCGCCGCCGGCACGCCACCGCAGCGGGCGGTGAAACCGCCCCGGCAGGCCTCCTCCGTGGAAGCGGACGACTCCCTGGCGCTGTGGGACGGCGTACCGCCGTACGTACTGCTCATCGAGGACGACGAGGGCGACGCCCTCCTCGTCGAGGAACTCGTCGAGGACAGCGGGATCGACGTCCGCCTCGGCCGCGCCTCGTCCCTCGCCGAAGCCCTGCGCCTGATGGGGGCCGAGGCGCCCGAGTGCGTCCTGCTCGACCTGCACCTGCCCGACGCCCAGGGCCTGGAAGGCCTGACGAAGGTCCTCGCGGTGTCGGCCGAGGTCGCCGTGGTCGTCCTGACCGGACTGTCGGAGGAACGGGCGGGGCTCACCGCCGTCGCGGCGGGGGCCCAGGACTACCTGATCAAAGGCCGCCTGGAGCCCGACGTCTTCATGCGGGCCATCCGGTACGCGATCCAGCGCAAGCGGACCGAGCTGGCGGCCGTCGCCCTGGAAGCGGGCAGACTCCGCGCCGAGGAGAACGCGCGTCTCGAACGGGGCCTGCTGCCCACCCCCCTGCTGCTCGACGCTCCCGTCGACGCCGTCACCGTCTGTGCCCGCTACCACCCCGGGCGCGCCCAGACGCTGCTCGGCGGGGATTTCTACGATGTCGTGCAGACCCCCGACGGAGCGACGCACGCCGTCGTCGGCGACGTCTCGGGCCACGGCCCGAGCGAGGCGGCGCTCGGTGTGTGCCTGCGCGTGGCCTGGCGGTCCTTCGTCATGGCCGGCGCCCGCGACGCCGAACTGCTCGGTCTGCTGGAGCGGATCCTGCTGGCGGAGCGCTCCGGCCCGGAGATCTTCGCCACCCTGGTCTCCCTCACCCGCCGGCCCGGCGCCGCGGCCGTCTCCGTGCAGCGCGCCGGCCACCCCGGCTTCCTGGTCCGCTCCCCGGGCGGCGTGGAACTGCGGACCGTCCCCGGCGGGCCGGCGCTGGGGATCATGCCCGGCTGGGGCGCCGGCTGGCCCGTCACCGACGTCCCGGTGGAGGCGGGCGGCGCCGTGATGCTCTTCACCGACGGCCTGATCGAAGGGCGCATCGGGCCCGGATCCGACCGCCTCGACGAGTCCGGTCTCCTGGAGATCGCGCGGCGCCACACCGACCTGCCCGCCGAACCGTTCGTCGACACCCTCATCCAGGCCGCGCAGGGCCTCGCCGCGGACTGGGGCGGCCTGGCCGACGACGTCGCCGTACTGCACCTCGAATGGAACTCATCCACGTGACCTCTCCCGCACAGCCGACCGCAGGGCCCGAGCGACGGGCCCCGGACCGCCGCGGCCCGAGCCTGCAGACCTGGCTGACCACGGTGCTGGTCGTGCTGGCCCTCATGATCGTCGGCACGGGCGCCCTCGGAGCGGCCCTCCTCTCGCACACCACCACGGCCGGAGACCGGCTCGTCGACGGCATCCTGCCCGCCCAGCGGGACGCGCTGCGGCTGGAGAGCTCCCTGCTCGACCAGGAGACCGGGATCCGCGGCTACCTGCTGGCCGACGAGCCCGCGCTCCTGGAACCGTACGAACGGGGCCTGGTGAACGAGCGCGCGGCCGCCGGGCACCTGTCGACGCTCCTCGACGACGACACCGGCGTACGCGACGACCTCGCGGCCGTGGAGGAAGCGGCCCGCGTCTGGCGCGAGGAGTTCGCGACCCCCGCCGTCGCCTCCGTGGACGGCGCAGGCGCCCCGCCCTCGCTCCAAGTCGGCAAGGACCGCTTCGACGAGGTCCGTCGGCGGATCACGGCCCAGCAGGCACGGCTGGACCGCATCCAGGCCGACGCCCGCACCACGTTCGGTGACGCGCGAAAGCAGCGTGACCACATCCTCCTCGCGATCGTCGCGGTCTTCCTGCTGGCCGGCGCCGCTCTCGCGGTCCTCCTCCACGTGGGCGTACTGCGGCCGCTCGCCCTGGTGCGGACGGCCTCGCGGCGCGTCGCGGACGGGGCATTCGACGAGGAGATCCCGCTGTGTGGTCCCTCCGACCTGAGGGACCTGGCCCACGCGGTGGAGGCCATGCGGCGCCGGACGGTCGCGGAGCTGACCGTGTCGCGGCGCAACGCCGAGCGGCTCGACCGGACGGCCGCCGAACTCGACGCGCAGGCGGTGGAGCTGCGCCGCTCCAACGCCGAGCTGGAGCAGTTCGCGTACGTGGCCTCCCACGACCTCCAGGAACCGCTGCGCAAGGTGGCCTCCTTCTGCCAGCTGCTGGAGAAGCGCTACGGGGACCAGCTCGACGCCCGCGGCACCCAGTACATCGCCTTCGCCGTGGACGGCGCCAAGCGGATGCAGGTCCTGATCAACGACCTGCTGGACTTCTCCCGCGTGGGCCGCGTCCAGGACGCGCGCGAAACGGTCCCGCTGAACGGCCCGCTGGACCGGGCGCTGCGCAACCTGGCCACCGCCGTCGAGGAGAGCGGCGCCGAGATCACCCGGCCCGAGCGGCTCCCGGACGTGGTGGGCGATCCCACGCTCCTGACCATGCTCTTCCAGAACCTGGTGGGCAACGCGGTCAAGTTCCGCTCGCCCGACCGTCCTGCGCGGGTGGAGGTCGAGTTGGTGGAGGACCCCGGTACCGAACCGGGTTTCGCCGCCTTCGCCGTCACGGACAACGGCATCGGCGTGCCGGCGGAGTTCGCCGAGAAGGTGTTCGTCATCTTCCAGCGGCTGCACGCCCGGGAGACCTACGGCGGAACCGGCATCGGTCTCGCGCTCTGCAAGAAGATCGTCGAGCACGCCGGCGGCCGCATCGGGATCGACACCGCCCACGAGCCGGGCACCCGGATCGTCTTCACCCTCCCCGTCGCCGCAGTCGCGCCGGCCCCCGTACCTGCCGAAGTACCCACCGAAGTACCCACCGAAGTACCCATCGACGTGCCTACCGAAGTACCCATCGACGTACCTACCGAAGGAACCCTTTGACGAGCATCCCCGCCCACCGGCCCCCGGCCGCCCCCGCCGAAGTCCTGCTGGTCGAGGACGACGAGGGCGACGAGCTGATGACCCGTGAGGCCTTCGAGGACAACAAGATCGGAAACGTGCTGCACGTGGTCCGCGACGGCCTGGAGGCCCTGGATTTCCTCTACCGCCGCGGTGAGTACAAGGACGCGCCCCGCCCCGATCTGATCCTGCTCGACCTCAACCTCCCCAAGTACGACGGCCGTCAGGTCCTCGAACAGATCAAGTCGGACCCGGAGCTGAGCCACATTCCCGTGGTCGTGCTCACCACCTCCGCCGCCGAGGAGGACATCCTGCGCAGCTACAAGCTCCACGCGAACGCCTACGTGACGAAGCCGGTCGACCTCGACCAGTTCATGCGGGCGATCCAGCAGATCGACGACTTCTTCATCACCGTCGTCAAACTGCCCCGCACACGGTGAGGGCCGGACGCGGGCGGAGCACCATCGAAACCGGGCGAGAGAGGCGGAGAAGGCGGCCATGAACAGGGATACGTACGACGCCGAAGCGCGCAGCCACGTCGAAACGCGTTCCGAGGGGGACGTGCGCATCGTGGTGATGGCGGGCGAGTTCGACATGGACAACGTGGCCGCGCTGAGGGTCGCGATGGACCCGCTGGCACCCGGCGTCGCCCGGTTCGTCCTGGACGTGGCCGCAGTGACGTTCGTCGACTCGACCGCGCTCAGCGTCATGCTCCAACCCGCTCTGGAACGGCCGGTGGTCCTGGCCGGGCCCGTACCGGGCCGCCTGGCCCGGCTCCTGGAGATCACGGGCGCCGACATCGCGTTCGCCACCGCGCCCGACGTGGCCCGGGCGACGACCATGGCCGTGCCGCCACGGGGGCCGGGCCCTTCGGTTTGATCTTCCTGATCCCGGCGATACGAGGTCGAACAACGTTCGGCATCCGCCGGGTCCCCGGTCCGACCAGGTCCGGGGACCCGGCGCGCGCAGGGAGGGGACGCCGCATGGCCACACCGGAAGAGGAACTGCCCGGCTCCGTACGGGGAATGAGGTCCGCGGGGCGCGACGCGGTGCTCGCGATCGGGCTGCTCGCCATCGGTATCGGCGGCCTGGCGGCGTTCGTGAAGGCCGTGGATTCGGCGGAAACCGGGCTGCCGATGGCTCCGATCGCCGCGCTCGGCGTATCGCTGCTCGGCGTCGCCCTGGCCAAGCGGGGCATCGCACCCCACCGGCGCCGGGTCCGCGCCCCCCGTCCCGGAGCGGCGCCGACCGCCGAGTACCAGGCGCCGCCGGCAGATCTCCCCGAAGTCGCGGGCGGAGCCCTGGACCATGCCGCGGCCGACGCGGACGGCTTCGAGCACACGGTGGCCGCCCTGTGCGCCCGTGACGGGTGCACCTCGGTGGAAGTGGTCGGCGGGGCGGGCGACCTGGGGGCCGATGTCCTCGCGACGACGGCGGCGGGGCTGCGGGTGGTGCTCCAGTGCAAGCACTACGCGGCGGACAACCGGGTCGGATCGCAGGACCTCCAGCGCTTCGGCGGCACCTGCTTCGCGGTCCACGAGGCCGACATCGCGGTCCTCGTCACGACCAGTACGTTCACGGCGCCCGCGGCCGAATACGCCGAGACCTGCGGGATCGTCTGCGTCGACGGCGATGCCCTGGCCGCGTGGACGGAACAGGAGGCGCCCCCTCCGTGGGAAAGCGGGCGGCCGGGACCCGTTGCGGACCCCTGTGACCCGGACCCGGCGGCGTCGCCGTGACCGGCACCGCCGCCGACGCCGCCACCCCCCCCCGGCGGGGCCGGGGGCCGTCCGGGGAGTCAGAGCAGGCGCAGCACGGTACTGATCGTCTTGCCCTCGGGGTGCGTACGGCAGTCCACCCGCTCCGCGAGGCGCTGGACGAGCGGCCACCCGTAGCCGCCCGGGCGCTCGACGGTACCCGTTCGCGGGGCGGGGAGGAGCGGGCTGGCGTCGCCGATGGACAGGGACAGCAGGCCGTCCGCGATGTCGGCCCGGAAGGCGGTGACGCCGCCGCCGTGACGGATCGCGTTGCTGACGAGTTCCGAGGTGATCAAAAGGGCGTCCGCCGCGGTGACGCTGTCGAGGCTGACCCCGGCCAGCAGCAGCACCTCGCAGACCCGGGCGCGGGCATCGGCCGCGGAGCCGGGCGGGCGGGCGGGCCGCGGCGTGGCGTCCTGCCGCTGCCCGGGGATCGTGGCGTCGTCGGAATCGCGTGAGGTGTTCATGACGTCAGCGCCGCCTCCAGGCTGTCCGCCATCCTGAAGGCGGAAGCGGCTCCGGTGACTTCGAACAGCCGCCGCACCGCCGAGTGCAGCGGGCCGGCGAGGACGAGGACCGCTCCCGCGGCCCGGTGGGCCCGTTGGGCGTCGAACAGGGCGTGCAGGACCGAGGAGTCCGCGAAGCGCGTGCACGACAGGTCGACCACCGTACGAGCGCGGCCGGTCGCCGCCGCGGTGGCGAAGGCGCGGGCCAGCGCGGGTGCGTGTTCCTCGTCGATGTCGCCGCGCAGGCTGACGACTGCCACGCCTCGGTCGGTGGTCGTCGTGACGACCGCTTCGTCTCCGGTCACCCGGACATCCTCCTACAGGCGGGACCGAAGGGGGCAGGGGGGTAGGGGGTAGGGGGGTGGAGGGCCGCCCCGAGCGGGACGGCGCGACCTCCCGGGCAACGGCTCGTCGCGACGTCGGACAGGGGCCCGGGAGGGGGCGGAGGCCCCGCTGCGGACGGAGGCCCGGTTGCGGCCGATGCGGTCCATGGAGGATGGTTGCCGTAAGGCAACGATGTTTCCGTCTTGACGATGAGGTGAGGGGTTCGCGCAGCGGGCCTTCGATGTTTGGTTCCTTCCCCGCAGATGACATCCGGTTCGCCGGCAACGGGCCTCCCGTGGAATGAGGCCCCGCACCCCGTGCTCGCGGCCGATCCCCGTGCCCACGTGGTGTTCGCCAACGACGCGGCCCGACGGGTGTTCCCGCAAGCCCGCCCGGGTGCGGCCCTGGCCGACGTGGTGCCCGCCTGGTTGGCGACGGCGCACGCGCGACACGTGGCCGACGCCGTCCCCGCGGGACGGCCGGCGACCGGGGCGGACCGGCCCGCGCAGGGTCCGGTGGGCGCGGGGTCGTTCGAGGCCCACCCGACCGTCCGCGACGACGGCACCGTGGTGTGGTGGCTGGTGGACGACACCGACCACCGGCTGGCCCGGGAGGCCCTGCGGACGGAACAGGAGCGCACGGCGTTCCTGGTCCGCTCCTCCAACCTGCTGCTGTCCTCCCTGAACCTGGACCGCTGCATGGACACCACGGCGCAACTGGCCGCGGAGCACCTCGCGGACGCGGCCCTGGTGATCGCCCCCTCGCGCGGCTCGGAACTGCCGGTCGTGAGCTGTGTCCGCGGCGGTGCGCCCTCCGCGTCGCTCCTGGCCGTCGATCCCCAGGAGGTGCCGGGCCTGGCGGAGGCGCTCCAGGGATTCCCGCCCGCGCCTTCCCGCTGGATCGATTCCGCCTGCGCTCCGGCCTGGCTGGTCCCGGAGGGCCTGGACACCGTGGGCTCCATCGTCGTGACCCCACTGCCGGGCCACGGTGTGCCGGCCGGCGCCCTGGTCCTCCTGCGCGCCACCGGCGCCGCCGCCTTCACCGAAGGCGAGGAGGTCTTCGCGCGGCTGTTCGCCGCCCGCGCAGGCGCGGCGATGTCGGCCGCACGCCTGTACGCGGAGCAGGCGTCGATCACCGACACCCTGATGCGCGAGCTGTTGCCACCCGCCCTGCACCCGGTGGCCGGAGTGGAGTACGCGGGCGGCTACCGCCCTTCGAAGGAGCACGAACGGGTGGGCGGTGACTTCTACGACGTCCACCCCGCCACCGACGAGAAAGACGCCTCGCTCGTGGTGCTCGGCGACGTATGCGGGAAGGGCCTGGAAGCCGCCGTCATGACCGGGAAGATCCGCAACACGCTGCATGCCCTGCTGCCCATGGCGGACGACCACCACCGGATGCTCAGCCTGCTCAACTCCGCCCTGCTGAACTCCGAGAGCACCCGGTTCGCGACGATGGTGCTGGCCTCCGCGGCACGTGACGGAAACTCCGTACGGATGCGGCTGACCAGCGCCGGCCACCCCGCTCCGCTGGTCCTGCGCTCCGACGGCCGGATCGAGGCGGCTGCCACGCACGGCACCCTGGTCGGAGCGCTCCCCGATTTCTCCGCCGAGACGGCGTCGGTGACGCTGGCGCCGGGCGATGCCTGTGTCCTGTACACGGACGGGATCAGCGAGGCCCGCGGCGGCCCGTTGGGCGGGGCGATGTTCGGCGAGGAGCGCTTGCGCCGGGCCCTGTCCGAGTGCGCGGCCATGCCCGCCCAGACCGTCGTCGACCACGTGCAGATGCTCACCACCCAGTGGGTGGGCCGCGGCCGGCACGACGACATGGCCATCGTGGTGATCTCCGCACCCCGCACCAACCACCTCAGTGCGGTGGACGGCCACACCCGGGGCAGGTTCACCGCATGAGTCTTGAGCACGGGGTGACCCCCCTCACCCGCACGGACGCTCTGGTCGAGCGCGTGTGGGAAGCAGTCATGGCCCTCGACGAACCCGCCGCGGTGCGGGCCGTCCTGCGGGCACTCGACGACGGCCTCGACCCGGAGGCCGTCCTGATGGAGGTGATCGGCCCGGTACAGGGACGGGTGGGCGAGGAATGGGCCGCCAACCGCATCAGCGTCGCCCAGGAACACGCCGCGACCGCCATCAACGACCGGGCCGTGGCGGCGCTGGCAGTGCACCCCGCGGCGCGGACGCGGCCCCGCCTCGGCCGGATCACGGTCGCCTGCGTCGACGGCGAATGGCACGCCCTGCCCGCCCGTCTGCTCGCCGAGGTCCTGCGGATCCGCGGCTGGCACGTCGACTACCTCGGCGCCCAGGTGCCCGCTCCGCACCTCATCGCGCACCTGCACCGCACCGGCCCCGACGCGGTGGCCCTCTCCAGTTCCATCCCCACCCGACTCCCCGTGGCCCACACCACGATCACCGCATGCCAGGCCGTCGGCACCCCGGTGATGGTCGGCGGAGCCGCCTTCGGATCCGACGGCCGCCATGCCCGCCTGCTGGGCGCGGACGCGTGGGCCCCGGACGCCCGCACCGCCGCGGACGATCTCGCCCGCGGACCGCTGCCCCGGCCCAGACCGGCCCACCAGGCCATCGACGACCTCCCGCACCTGAAGGACCAGGAGTACACGCTGGTCGCCCGCAACCGGCCCCGCCTCGTCCGCGAGGTCCTGGCCGAACTGGAGGAGGCCTACCCCGCCGTCCGCGACTACACCGACGCGCAGCGCGAACGCACCGCCGAAGACCTCTCCCACATCGTGGAGTTCCTCACCGCGGCCCTCTACACCGACGACGAGGAACTGTTCGGCGGCTTCCTGCTCTGGACCGCCGGCGTCCTGAACGCCCGCGGAGTCCCCTCCGCCTCCCTGCTGCCCGCCCTGACGCTGCTGGGCCGCCGCCTCGTGGACTTCCCCCGGGCCGTCGCCATGCTCCGCGCCGGCGCCGACCGCCTCACCCACACCCCTCCGACCGCCGCCGGGACCGCTCGATGACCAGCTCGCCCTCCACCCCGCTCCGCGTGTCGTGCCGCCACGCCGAGGACGCCCTCCGCATCGAACTGCGGGGCGACCTCGTCCACCGGCACGCGGACCTCCTGGTCCAGGAGGTCCGCCGCGCACTGGCGGACCTCGGGGCGCCTTGCCAGGTACGGCTGGACTGTACGGGCATGACCCGCGTCGACCCGAGCGGCTTGTCGGCCCTGCTGATGGTGCGTCGCGACACCGATGCGGCCGGCGCGGCACTGCACCTCGACGGGCGGCCCCAGCAGCTGGAAGAGCTGCTGGAGCAGACCGGCACGCTCGCGCACTTCACGGCGGGCGCCGGCGCCCACACCCCCCGGACCCGCCCCGCGCAGGAGCCCGCCCCCACCCACGCCCCCACCTCCTCCACCGCGCCGCACCCCACGGCCTGACGCCGATGGACGGGCCACCGTCGGCCACTGAGCGGTCTGCGGTCCGCGGTCTGCGCGGTGCGCGAATGGCGGTACAGGAGCACCGTCGTGCCGGCCGGTTGCGGTCTTGTCCACATCAGGGCGTGCGGCGGCACGGCAATCGCACCTGCGAGGAGTACCGTGACAGGGGTCGGCGGACGCGTTGCCGGCCGAGAAGCTCTGTTGCCCGGCGCGTCGCGCCTCCGGTACGCCCTGACCAGCCACCCCCCCCGGCTGGGTCAGGGCCCGGCCCCGGCCAGCCTCCCCCCCCGGCTGGTCGGGGCCCCTTCGTGTGCGTCCCCGCGCCCGGGGACGATCCCGGCTCCGGGGCTCCGCCGACCCTGGGGCAGTGGTGCGGGGCCGCCGCGGTCCGCGGCGGTGTCAGAGGTCCTGGATACGCCGGAACGGGCGGTCGGCCTCCAGCTGGAACGCGACCTCCAGAAGTTTGCGTTCAGCGCCGGGGCGGCCCGAGAACATGACGCCGATGGGCAGCCCGCCCTCCGTCGCGCTCGCCGACGGCACCGAGATCGAGGGCGTGCCGACCACGTTGTCGACCGGTGTGAACGCCACGTACGCGAGGATCCGCTCGATCAGGGTCGGGTAGGGAACGGCCGGGCTGAGCCGGCCGATCGGCGGTGTGGTGTGGGCCAGTACGGGCGACAGCATGAGGTCGAGCCCGCGGAACGAGGCCGCGTACGCCTCCCTGGTGCGCTTCAGCCTTCGCAGCACTCCGGGGGTGCGCCGCCAGTTGCGCAGGTACTCCTCGCGCAGGCCCCGGCTGAGGCCGTCCATGCGGCGCCGGTCGAAGTCCGCGCCGAGGGTCCGGCCCGTGACGCCGATGAGGAAGGACAGCATCCCCCAGTACGCGAGGAAGTCGTCGGTGAAACTCGGATCGATGGCCGGCTCCACGGGCTCCACGCTGTGGCCGAGCCGCTCAAGGGCGGTCACGGTCTGGGTGACGGCCGCGCGCGTCGCGGGGTCAGAGCGGACTCCGTTCGGGGAGTCCGGCAGGAACCCGATGCGCAACCGTTGTCCCGAAGGTCCTTCGACCAGGCCCAGGGGCGGCAGAGCGGGGCTGCGCCGGTACCTCTCGGCGGCGGCGAGGAACGCGGCGGCGTCCCGCACGGAGCGGCTCACGATTCCGTCGCAGACCAGGTCGAGGGGCAGTTGACGGCTCTGGGCGTTCGCGACGACCCGGCCCCGGCTCGGTTTGAGGCCGACCAGTCCGCAGCAGGCGGCCGGTATCCGGATCGAGCCGCCGCCGTCGTTGGCGTGTGCGATCGGCACCGCTCCGGCCGCCACGAGGGCCGCGCTGCCGCCCGACGAACCGCCCGCCGAGTACCCGGTGTGCCACGGGTTGCGCACCGGTTCGGCGCCCTCGAACTCGGTGGTCGGACTGAATCCGAACTCGGGCAGCCGGGTCTTGCCGAGGACCGTGACGCCGCTGCTCAGGAACTGTCGGGTGAACGGCGCATGCCGCCGTGCCGCGCTCGGACGGAAGGCCGCGCTGCCGTGCCCGGTGGGCAGGCCGAGGTAGTCGGTGTTGTCCTTCACGAAGGTCGGCACCCCGGCGAAGGCGCCGTCCGTTGCGGCAGCGGGCGCCGGGCTGTCGACGTGTGCTTGGACCGCGCCCAGCCGCCCCTCGACCGCCCGTACCCGCTCCAGGGCGGCCCGGGCGGCTTCGGCGGCGGACACCTCGCCCCGCCGGATCGCCGCGGCGAGACCGACGGCGTCGTGCTCCCCCAGGGCGTCGTCCGTGAAGGCGTGCACGACGGCCCGTTCCCCGAAAGTGGCCTGCTCGTCGAAACTCGTCACCGCTGTCTCCGCCCCCGGTTTCGTGGATGGTCGCCGCCATCATTCCTTACCGTCGGGTAACAAGCGAGGGTTTGGCAGCCGGCACCGCTCACCGCTCACCGCTTGTCGCGTTCGAAGGTCAGGAGCAGGTCTGCCGCGACGCTCACGGCGATGGCGGCGGGTTCCTTGCCGGTGATCTCGGTCATCCCGATCGGGGTCTTGATCCGGTCGATGGCGGCGGCCTCGTGGCCGCCCTCGGTGGTCAGGCGGTGCCGGAACCGCGCCGCCTTGGCGGCCGAGCCGATCAATCCGATCGAGCCGAGTTCGGCGGTGCGCAGGGCGGCGTCGCACAGTGCGGCGTCCTCGGCGTGGTCGTGGGTCATGATCAGGACGTGCGTCCCGGGTGCCAGCTTGCCGAGCACGTCCTCCGGAAGCAGCGGTGTGTGGTGTACGTGGATCTGGGCCACCGCATCGGCGAGCACGCCGAGCCGCTCGTCCGCGAGCTGCTCGGGGCGGGTGTCGATCAGGTGCAGATCGAGGTCGTGGCGGGCCAGGATGCGTGCGAGCTCCCAGCCGACGTGCCCGACGCCGAAGATCGCCACCGCCGGGACCACCGGGAGCGGTTCGAGCAGTACGCTGACGGTTCCGCCGCAGCACTGCACGCCGTGTGGGCCGGTGACCTTGTCGTTGAGGGCGAACTCCATCAGCTCCGGTTGCGGATCGGGCACTGCGATCACCTCGCGGGCACGGTCGATGGCGACGGCCTCGATGTTCCCGCCGCCGATCGAACCCCAGGTCGCGGTCCGTCCCACGACGAGTTTGGCACCGGCCCTGCGGGGCGCGTGGCCGCGCACGGTCGCGACGGTCACGAGCGCGCCGGGTTCCCGGCGGGCTCGCAACCGCGCGACCGCGGCCACCCAGCTCATGTCAGGCATGGATCGAAGTGCTCGTGTCGATGGCAACCTCGCGGCCGTAGCGGGCGTGGCCGCCGCGTCGGACGTCGCCGCCGCGGGCCGCTTCGATCGCCCAGTACACCGCCTCCGGCGTGGCGGGCGAGGCGAGTTCCACACTGACTCCGGCCGGTCCGAAGGCCGCGGCGGCCTGCCGCAACGCTTCCCGCACGGAGAACGCCAGCATCAGCGGAGGCTCACCCACCGCCTTGGACCCGTAGACGGCGCCCTCTTCGGTGGCGTTCTGCATCAGCGTGACGTTGAACTCCTCGGGCATCTCCGAGAAGCTCGGCAGCTTGTAGGTGCTCGCGGCCTGGGTCAGCAGCCGGCCGCGGCCCGGCCCGTCACCGCTGTCCCAGCGCAGGTCCTCAAGCGTGAGCCAGCCCGCGCCCTGTACGAAGCCGCCCTCGACCTGACCGATGTCGATCATCGGGGAGAGGCTGTCGCCGACGTCGTGCACGACGTCCACCCGCCGGATGCGGTACGCGCCGGTGAAGCCGTCCACCTCCACCTCGGTCGCGGCGGCGCCGTGGGAGAAGTATTTGAACGGCGAGCCCCTGAACGCCTTCGCGTCCCAGTGCAGGCCCTCGGTCCGGTAGAAACCGGCCGCGGACAGCTGAACCCGCTGGAAGTACGCCGTGCGCACCAGATCGTCCCAGGCCAGCTCCGTCTCGTTGCCGAGGACGCGCGCGACGCCCTCCACGATGCGCACGTCCGAGGCGTTCGCGCCCAGTCGGGTGCCGGCCACCTGCAGCAGCCGCTCGTGCAGCTGCTCGCAGGCGTTCTTCACCGCCGCACCGTTGAGGTCCGCCCCGGCGCTGGCGGCGGTGGCGGAGGTGTTGGGCACCTTGTCGGTGCGCGTCGGGGCCAGGCGCACCTTGTGCAGCGGGATGCCCAGCGTGGTCGCGGCCACCTGCAGCATCTTGGTGTGCAGGCCCTGGCCCATCTCGGTTCCGCCGTGGTTGATCAGGACCGAGCCGTCCTTGTAGATCAGCACCAGCGCGCCGCCCTGGTTGAAGGCGGTGAGATTGAACGAGATGCCGAACTTGACGCCGGTGATGGCGAGGCCCCGCTTGGTATTCGGGTGCGCGGCGTTGAAGGCCTCGATCTCGCGCCCCCGATCGGCCAGACGGGCGCCGTCCTTGACCTGCTGCCAGACGGCGGAGATCCGTTCGGGCTGGCCGACCTGCTGTCCGTAAGGTGTGAACTGGCCCGGCCGGTAGAAGTTGCGCTCCCGCAATTCCATCGGATCGAGGCCGAGCAGTGGCGCGCACCGGCCCATGATGTCCTCGATCACCAGCATGCCCTGCGGCCCGCCGAACCCGCGGAAGGCGGTGTTGGAGACCTTGTTGGTCTTGGCGATGCGGCCGGCGACGCGCGCGTGGGGAATCCAGTAGGTGTTGTCGATGTGGCACAGCGCGCGGGCGACCACCGGCTCGGACAGGTCCAGGCTCCAGCCGCCGTCCGCGGTCAAGGTGGCGTCCAGGGCCTGGATGCGGCCCTCGGAGTCGAAGCCGATCTTCCACGTGGCGTGGAACCCGTGCCGCTTGCCGGACATGGTCAGATCCTGGGTCCGGTTGAGCCGCACCCGGACCGGCCGGCCGGTCAGCTTCGCGCCGAGCGCGGCGACCGCCGCGAATCCGTGCGGCTGCATCTCCTTGCCGCCGAAGCCGCCTCCCATCCGCAGGCACTGGACGGTCACTTCGTGGCTGTGCAGGCCGAGCACGTGCGCGACGATTTCCTGTGTCTCCGAGGGATGCTGGGTGCTGCTCTGGACGAAGATCTGCTCCGCCTCGTCGACCAGGGCCAGTGCCGCATGCGTTTCGAGGTAGAAGTGCTCCTGATCGGAGAACCGGAACTCGCCGGTGAACACGTGCGCGGAGTCGGCGAACCCGGCGTCGACGTCACCGGCCAGCATCACGGGCCGGGCGCCGTGGAAACTGTCGGCCGCGATCGCCTCCTCCAGCGTGATCAGGGAAGGTCGTTCGTCGAGTTCCACCTCGACGGCCGCCGCACCGAGCCGGGCCGCCTCCAGCGTCTCGCCGAGCACCCAGGCGACCGCGTGGCCGTGGAACATGACCTCGTCGGGGAAGAGCGGTTCGTCGTGCTTCATTCCGGCGTCGTTCACACCGGGTACGTCGGCACCGGTGAGCACGCGCACCACACCGGGCACGGCGAGGGCGGACTCGGTGCGCAGCGCGATGATCCTGCCGTGGGCCTTCATGACCTGGACCGGGTACGCGTGCAGCACGTCCTTGGTGCGGTGGACCAGGTCGTCGGTGTAGAGCGCGGTGCCGGTGACGTGCTGGGCGGCGCTCTCGTGCGGCATCGGAACACCGACGACGGGCTTTTCGGGACGCTGGGACAAGTGGCTCATGACGGCACCGCCTCGGTGGTCTGTGCGTACAGCTTCAGCAGGCTCTGGCCGAGCATCGCGGAGCGGTATCCGGCGCTCGCGCGGTGGTCGTCCATGGGAGTGCCCTGGGCCCGCAGCATCCGGGCCGCGGCCTCGACGGTCCGCGCCGCCCACGGTTTGCCCTCCAGGGCCCTCTCGGTGGCGAGGGCGCGGATCGGGGTGGCGGATACCCCGCCCAGGCCGATGCGTGCCTTGCGGACGGTTCCGTCCTCGATGTCGAGCGCGAACGCGACGGCCACGCTGGAGATGTCGTCGAAGCGCCGCTTGGCGATCTTGTGAAAGGCCGCGACCGGCGACAGCGGCAGTGGGATGCGCACCGCGCGGATCAGCTCGCCGGGACGGCGTACGCTCTGCCGGTATCCGGTGAAGTAGTCGCAGAGGGGGACCTCACGCTCGGCGTCGGCGCCGGCGAGTACGACTGACGCCTCCAGCGCGAGCAGTGCCGGTGCGCTGTCACCGATGGGGGAGCCGGTACCGAGGTTGCCGCCGAGGGTGGCACTGTTGCGGATGAGTCGCGACGCGAACTGCGGGAACAGGCCGGCAAGCAGCGGGACGCTGCCGTCGAGGCGCCGTTCGATCTCGGTGAGGGTCAGCGCCGCGCCGATATCGATGTGGTCGGATTCGACGTGCAGCTCCCGCAATTCGGGCAGACGGTCGATCGCGACCACGCAATTCGCCCGGCGGGAGCGGATGTTCACCTCCACGCCCCAGTCGGTGCTTCCGGCGACGACCACCGCGTCGGTCCGCTCGCGCAGGAGCAGCAGCGCATCGGCCAGGGAGCCCGGCCGCAGGAACGTGCCGCCGTCCTGGGAGTATTCGGTGGCGACCGGCTCGGGCGCGGGTTGCTCACGGCGCTGGGCCAGGGGATCGTCCTCGGTGGGCGAACCGACGGCGAACGCGGCGTCGCGGATCGGGCGGTAGCCGGTGCAGCGGCACAGGTTTCCGCTCAGCGCGTGCAGGTCGAAACCGTTCGGGCCGTGCTCGGGGTCACTGCCACCGTCCGAGTCCGACTCCGACTCCGACTTCGAGTCCGAGTCCGAATTCGCGCAGCGGTCGGGCCGGTAGTACTCGGCGGCCATGCTGCAGACGAATCCCGGTGTGCAGTAACCGCATTGGGATCCGCCGCGGACTGCCATCTCCTCCTGCACCGCGTGCAGTGTCGACGGCGTTCCGGGCTCGCCGGCCGTGGCGAGACCCTCGGAGGTGATGACCTCCTGACCGTCGAGCGCCGCGACCGGGACCAGGCACGCGTTGACCGCTACCCAGTCGGTGGGCTTGTCCACCCCGGGACGGGCCACCAGGATCGAGCAGGCGCCGCATTCACCTTCGGCGCACCCTTCCTTGGTGCCGGTGAGGCCGCGCTCGCGCAGAAAGTCCAGCACCGTGGTGTGGGGCTTCACGGGTGAGATCGGTGCTTCTTTCCCGTTGACCGTGATCCGCGCCGCTACCATGGCACGTCCTCGTTTCGGTGCGCGGTGGAACTGGTCGTCCTAGTCGCCATGTCAGGAGCCTTCTGTTTCGGTGGCGCAGCTCCAGAACCCGGAGTGCGCGCGTCGGCACGCAGACGGGTGCCGAGGCGGTGACAGGAATTGCGAGGTGCCGGGGCCGCGATCGGGCACACCGGGGGAGGGGCTGGGCTGCTAGCAGCCGTGTGCGACACGACCCGGAGCCCAGGCGACCTGGTGGGCGGGGCGAAGCAGGTCGGAGATGGTCGACATCCGATTTCGCCCCCTTCCATCAGCTCACGAGTCGGTGCGCCCGAAGCTACGTCGCCGCAGGTCCATCGGTCAAGCCGCCGCGCGGAGCCCGTGAGCCATGCCCACCAGGCCGCATTCCGGGCCCGCGTACCCCCCGCGGGGGCCGAGCCGACGAAGACGCAGGGCTGCACGTGGTCGACCTGCGCGACCTGCTGCCCTTCGACGACGGTGAGTTCGACGACGTGGTCGCGTCACCGGTGTTGCACCGATCGCATCGCGCGTGGCGCCGTTACGGGTGCGCCGGTCCGCCCGTCACTTCTTGTCCGGGGCGGCCTCCGCGGTTCCCGCAGGAGGTCGCTGCGCCATCCGCGGCCCGCTGAACGGGCGGGGTGTCGGCGCCCAGCCGGGCGAGGGCCCGGGCCGTCGGGGTGCCGGGGGCCGGCTGGTAGACGATGAGCTGCTGGCCCGGGGCGGCGCGGACGTCGAAGGACTGGTAGGTCAGGGTCAGGGGGCCGGCCACCGGGTGGTGGAGGTGCTTCGCGTCCTGGGTCTTGGCCAGTACGTCGTGCGTGGTCCACAGGCGGGCGAAGTCCGGGCTCCGGGCCGTGAGGGTACGGACGAGGTCGCGCAGGCGGGGGTCGTCCGGGGCGATGCCGGTGGCCTCGCGCAGGTGACCCGCCGTGCCCCGGGACGCCGAGTCCCAGTTCGTGTAGAAGTGCCGGGCCGCCCGGTCGAGGAAGACCATCCGGGCCAGGTTGTCCGCCGGCGAGAACGGCGAATGCAGGGCCCGGGCGGCGGGGTTGGCCGCCAGGACGTCCAGGGCGGAGTTGACGACGAACGCCGGGGAGCCGGAGAAGCCGTCGAGGAGTTGCAGCAGCCCCGGGTCGACCTGGTCGGTCGCCGGGCGGTCGGCCGGCGAGGAGCCGGCCAGGCGGTGCAGGTGGGCGTGGGCCTCCGGGCGCAGCCGCAGGGCGTGCGCGAGCGCGTCGACGACCTGCGGGGAGGGGTGGCGCTCGCGGCCCTGTTCCAGGCGGGCGTAGTAGTCCACGTTGACGTCGGCCAGGACGGCGACCTCCTCGCGGCGCAGCCCGGCCACCCTGCGCACGCCGCAGCTCGCCATGCCGACGTCCTGCGGCCGCAGGGCCGCCCTGCGCGCGTGGAGGAACTCTCCGAGGGCACGGTCCGTCGAGGTCGTGGTCATGGTCATGGCCACAGGTTAGGCCGTGGGGACGGGCGCTGCCTGGGTGCGCCGCACCCAGGCAACCCGCGTCCTGGTCCGCCGAGTTCGGCTCGCGAAGACTCGGTAGGGCAGGACGGACCTGCGCCCGTCGTCGAGGAGTAGGGCAGGCATGAGGAACGAACCCAAGGTCGTGGCGATCACCGGAGCGAGCAGCGGGATCGGGGAGGCGGCCGCCAGACGGCTCGCCGCCGACGGACATCTGCTGCTCCTCGGGGCGCGGCGCACGGAGCGGCTGGAAGCACTGAGCGAGGAGATCAATGCGGCGGGCGGGACCGCGGCGTTCCGGCGGCTCGACGTCACGGACGCCACCGACGTACGGGACTTCGTGGCCGCGGCGTGCGAGCGGTACGGACGGCTGGACGTGATGGTCAACAACGCCGGAGTGATGCCTCTCTCCCCGCTGGATGCGCTCGCGGTGGACGAGTGGGACCTGATGATCGACGTGAACGTACGGGGAGTGCTGTACGGGATCGCCGCCGCCCTGCCCGCGATGCGCGCCCGGGGGACCGGACACATCGTGAACATCGCCTCCGTCGGCGCCTACGAGGTCGCGCCCACCGCGGCCGTGTACTGCGCCACCAAGTTCGCGGTGCGAGCGATCTCCGAGGGGCTGCGGCAGGAGTCCGACGGCCGGATCCGGGTCACCCTCGTCTCCCCGGGGGTGACCGAGTCCGAACTCGCCGACCACATCTCCGATCCCGTGGCGAGGGAGGCCATGAAGGCCTACCGCGCCGTGGCGCTGCCCGCCTCCGCCGTCGCGGAGGCCATCGCGTACGCGATTTCCCAGCCGCCGGAGGTCGACGTCAACGAGCTCGTCGTCCGTCCTGCGGCGAGCGCGCAGTGACCGGCCCGGCCGCTTGCGACGGTCTTCTCCGCCGGCCGCGGTGAACTCGTCAGGTTTTCCACCCTCAAGGTGTTCCGTCATCGCGGGGTGACCCCGGATGCGGACGATCACCCTGCCGGGGGCTCGGGATCGGCCGTCGTGATCTCGGGCTCCAAGCCCTGGGCCGGGGTGGTGCGCCTGCGGCCGATGTCGCTGCGCCACGCCTCGAAGGCGAAGGCGGTGGCGGTGACCACCGCGACGCCGAGCAGCCAGCCGCCGACCACGTCGCTCACCCAGTGCACGCCGAGCGCGACCCGCGTGAACCCCACGCCGATCACCGAAGCCGCTGCGAGGACCCACGGCAGCGGCCGCCAGGCCCGCGGAACCAGGGGGAGCAGCACGAGCAGCAGCACGGCGCAGGACGTGGTGGCCGTCATGGCGTGTCCGGAGGGGAAGGAGAACCCGGGCGCGTGGGCGACGGGATCGGGCAGGTGCGGCCGGGCCCGCTCGACCACGTTCTTCGCCAGCAGGCCCACGAGCCCCCCGGTGGTCGCCGTGCAGGCGGCCCAGGCGGCCAGCCGCAGGGCCCGCCGCCAGAGCAGCCACACCACCACGGCGGCCACCAGCAGGCGCATGGTCAACGGACCCCAGACGACCTGTGTGAGGAACTCCAACACCCGTACCCAGGCGGGATGTCCGAGGACATGGCGGTGCAGCCGCTCGGCGGCGCCCTGGTCGAGCCGGTGCAACGGAGCCCACCGCGACTCCACGAGAACCAGCGCGAGCGAGAACGGTACGGCCGCCACGGCGGTGGCCGCCGACGTGATCGCCAGGCGCGCCCCGAACCGGGCATCGGGCCCCTTGCGGCGGCTCATATCCCGGGATCCTTCGTGACCGGGTCGGTCACCCCCGCCCGCACGGCTTCGAGCTGCGCGGCGAAGGACAGGCCCAGGAAGAGGGCGAGCGAGGTCAGGTACGACCACAGCAGCAGCGACATGAACGCGCTGAGCGGCCCGTACACGGTCGTGAACGAACTGCTCGCCCCGACGTACAGGCTCAGCGCCCAGGTCGCACCGAGCCACAGCACCAGGTAGACGCCGGCGCCGAACGCCAGCCAGGTGTACCCCGGCTGCGTACGACGCGGCGAGCGGCGGAAGACGGCGCTGGTGGCGGCGACCGCCAGCAGGATCCCGGCGGGCCAGCGCAGGACGTCCCACACCCGGTGCGTGGCCGCGCCGAGATGATAGGTCTCCGTCATGGCCACGCCCAGATCGGAGCCGAGGACGGTGACCGAGAAGGCGAGCCCGAGGGGCAGCCCGGCCAGCAGTGCCATGACCAGCCCGCGGCTGTACTTGTGGAGGAACGGGCGGTCGCGCTCCACGCCGTAGATGCGGTTCGCGCCGCGCTCCACCTGGCACATGCCGGTGGTGACGTTGGAGATCGAGAACAGCAGGCCGAGCCAGAGGGCCGCCTCGCCCCCGTCCCCGGCCTGGCGGCGGCTCTCGCGCAGGGCGTCGTCCACGACGCCCTGGCTGGGGCCGCTGACGATCCGGCGGATCGTCAGCTCGGCCATGTGCCCGATGTCCTCGGTGTGCAGTACTCCGGACAGGCCGATGAGCGCGATGGCGAGCGGCAGGATCGACAGGACCGTCTGGAGGGCCAGGGCCCGGGAGTGGCTGAACCCGTCGGCGTAGCGGAACCGGATGAAGGAGTCCCGTACCAGGTTCCAGCCGCCGTGGCGGCGCAGCGCGGCCCATGCCTCCTCTCCGGAGAGGTCCTCGCCGCCCTCCTCGCCCTTCGTCCTCAACTCGGCTTCGGCCGCCTCGACTTCACAGCGCGGTGGTACCCGTGTGGCGGTGCCCATGACGTTCCTCCCCTCTCCGTGGATGTTCGCGCGGGCGGACGGGGTCAGTCCCCGGCGGCGAGGGCGGCCGCCCCCTGCGCCCCGTCGGTGACCGCCGGGCGCTCCGTACCGTCCGCCGCCGGCACCTCCGGCGTGCCGTCGCGCACGGGCGCGGGCAGGCACACCCGCAGCGCCCCCGGCTCGACCTCGGCGGTCACCGTCCTACCGGCCGGGAACGCGTCACCGTCTAGCTCGCGCGGCTGGGCACGGGCGAAGCGGAGCTCGATCCGGGCCGCGCTGAAGTACTCCAGCGCCCCGTGTGCCGCCCGCCGCCCGGAACCGCCGGGAGCCGGCCGGGCCGACCCGCTCTTCGTACGGGAGGCGAGGTGACCTGCCGCCGCCAGCCATCCACCGGGTCCGCGGGGGTCCAGCAGCACCAACTCCAGCCGGCCGCTGTCGGGCCGTGCGTCGGGGAGGAGCGGCAGCCCGCCCTGCAACGAGCCGACGTTGCCGATGACGGCCATGCGGGCCCGCCGCTCCAGCGGGGCGCCCCCGTCCAGCCGGATCGACAACCGCATCCGGGGATCGCGCAGATGGCGCAGGGCGGCAACGACGTACGCGACCCAGCCCAGGCGCTCCTTGAGCCGGTCCGAGGCGTCCCGCACCATGGCCGCGTCGAAACCGGCGCCCGCCATGACCACGAACCTCGTCGGCGTCAAGCCGTCGCCGTCGACGCGGCCCACGTCGAGCCCGACGCTCTGACCGGACAACGCCCCCTGCAACGCGGCCGCCGGATCGGACGGCAGTCCCAGATTGCGGGCCAGGAGGTTGCCGGTGCCGCAGGGCGCGATCGCCAGGGGGATCCCGGTGCCGGCCAACACCTCGGCGCAGGCCCGTACCGTGCCGTCCCCGCCGCACACGACCACCAGCGAGGTGTCCGCCTCGGCCATGTGCGCGGCCAGCGGGCCGCACGGCTCGTCGGCGGAGGTCTGCGCCCACACCTGGTCCGCGTACCCGTGGCGGCGTAGCACGGCCCGCACGCTCGCCGCCGTCTCGCTGCCGCACGCGTGCGGGTGACGGACCACCACGACCCGGCCCCGCGGCGTCCCGGACGGCTTCCCGCCGCCCCCGCCGGGCCGCACCGCGGGCACACCGCGACGGGCCGTCGGCCCGGGTGCGGCCCCGGTGCCCGGCAGCAGCGCGTACCCGACGACGAGCAGGGTGCAGGCGCCGTTCAGCAGCCCCGCCACCACGTCCGAAGGGTGATGCATGCCGCGGTAGACCCGGGAGCCCGCCACGGCCAGCGGGAGCAGCAGGAGCAGACCCACCACGACGGTGCGCCGGGCACCGCGCAGCCGTGCCGCCGCGAGCACCGCCAGACCCCCGAAGAGCGCCACGGAGGCCCCGACGTGCCCGGAGGGGAAACTGGACGTCGGCGGCGCCCCGTCCAGGTGGGGCACATCGGGCCGGGGCCGCTCCACCACCATCGTGACGAGCACGAACACGGCGGACTGCGCGGCGACGGAGACCGCCAGGAACGCCGCCTCGCGCCACCGGGGCGCGTGGGGCACGCACAGCAGTGCGACGCAGGCCAGAAGCGTCAGCACGATCACGCTCCCCGTGCCGGCCAGCAGGGACGCGGCATCCGAGAAGGTCGTGGCGGGCACACCGCGCCCGGCGGCCAGAGCGCGGTTGAGGCCGTCCTCGGCGGACAGCGGCCACCGGCCGGCCAGTGGGCCGGTCACCAGCAGGCCCAAGCCCGCGACGCCCGCCGCCTGGAGGGGCAGCAGCAGAAGGAGACGGCCGGGTCTGATGTCCGCGTCGTGTGCGTTGCTCATTGACGGCGTGTTACCCGGTAGAGCCCGGTCATGCGTACACCGCCACCCGCGGACGCCGCCGCACATGAACCTCCCCGCCGGCCAGGCAGCCCCTTCCGGCAGACTGTGTCCGGCAGAGCTCGGCCGAGCTGCCAGGACGCGAGGGGGAGTGGGGACGTGGGAACGGAGCCGGCTGGGGGCACGGGGACGAAGGACGTGGGGGACGGTGACGCCCACCTGATCTCGGCGGTCCGGGGCGGGGACGCGGAGCTGGTGAGGACCTTGCTCCGGGATCACGGCAACTTCGGGGACCGGGATCGGGCGTTCGCCCTGGCGGTCCGGTCGTACCGCGGACACATCGCACAGTTGCTGCTCCAGAACGGTGCGGATCCCTCCCAGTGCGCACCCGACGAGCTGCTGCCGCTGCGCGAGGCGGTCGAATCGGGTTCGCCCGCGCTGGTCGACGCGCTCCTGCACGGCTCGATCCGGGGACGTCACCCCGAGTCCGAGCTGCAGGACATGCGGGACCTCGCGCGCCACTGGCACGAGGCAGGGGTGGAGAACGAAATGCGGCGTCGCACGGGGTCCCAGGACGCCGCCACCCGTACCCGGCTCCAAGAAGACCAGTACGACAGCATCGAGGAGTTCACCCTCGGCGGCATGCGCGTGCGGGACGGGCACGGGGCGATCCTCACGCACCTGGAGGAGCTGCTCGGCATCCGCACCTCGTTCGAGGGGCTGATGGACCGCGCCTTGCCCCATGCCCGCCAGGACCACCCCGCCTGGGGGAGCGCCACGATGCAGCTGGCCAACCGGCGCGACCAGGCGACCTGGACGGCCGCCGAGGCGCTGCGGACGCACCCGGACCCCGCCCACCGACTGTTCGGCGCCGAGGTCCTGCGGCTGACCCATCTGTTCGACGACAGCGACGAGGACGCGTACGCGGTGCCCGCCCTGGACGTCTTCATCCACTGGTCGGGCGAGGAGACGGACGTCGCCGTACTCACCGAGGTACTGGTCGCTCTCGCAGAACACTGCGACCTTCGCGCGGAGGCGGCTCTCCTGCCGTACACGGTCCATCCCGACGCCCGGGTTCGGCGTGCGGTGGTGGGGGGGTTCAGCGACCTGGGCTCGCCGCCGGCCTTCTCCGGCGACGCTCGCGCGGCGTTGCTGCGGCTGATGGCCGATCCGGACGCAAGGGTACGGAAGGCCGCTTGCCACAACGTTGCCGGGGGCAGGGACCACGATCCCGTCTTCGCGGAAGCCATGGCCGCATTGCTGGACGACCCGGACCGTCTGGTCCGGCTCTCGGCCGTCTACGGACTCGCCCTCCACAACGACGAGCGGTGCGTGGAAGCGGCACGCCTCCTCGGCCCGGCGCGGCCGGGTTCCGAGGAGGAGGAGGGCTACCTCGACGCGGTGTGGCGCTACGAGTGGCGCCGCGACGGCCGCTGACACCTGCGCCCTCCCTGCCGTCGTGCACGGACCGAGAAGCACCCGGGTGGGTGACCAGCGGCGGGCAGCGGCGAGGTTCTGCCCTGGTCGGTCGAGTCGAGCAGATAGACCGGTGGGGAGGCGGCGATGAGTTTTCCCGGCCCGGGGAGTCTCATCAGCGTTGTCGACAGCCCAGGAGGAACAAGTGGCCCAGCTGCTGAGAGTCCAGAACTTCAACGTCTCAAGCGATGGGATCGGCGCGGGTGCCGATGAGGACCAGAGTCTGGAGAATCCGTTCGGTCTCCCCGGTGCCGAGAGGCTGTTCGGATGGGCCGGCGCCACCGCGAGCTGGCCCATGCGCACCGCCCCCGGAGGGAGCCGGGGTCTCGACGACTACTTCACGCGGGACTACGCACGCAACATCGGCGCCGAGATCATGGGCCGCAACAAGTTCGGGCCCCAGCGCGGGCCCTGGCACGACGACGAGTGGCGCGGCTGGTGGGGGGACGAGCCCCCGTTCCGCACCCCGGTGTTCGTCATGACCCACCACCGGCGTCCGTCGTTCACGCTCTCCGACACGACGTTCCACTTCGTCGACGGCGACCCGGCCACGGTCCTGGAGCAGGCGCTGGAGGCCGCGCAGGGCAAGGACGTCCGCCTCGGCGGCGGGGCGACCACCATCCGCCAGTTCCTCGACGCCGGCCTCGTCGACACGATGCACGTGGCGGTCTCGCCGTTGAAATTCGGGTCCGGAGTACGACTGTGGGAGTCCCCCGATGAGCTGCTCGACCGGTACCACCTGGAGGTCGTGCCCAGCCCGAGCGGCGTGACGCACCACCTGTTCTGGCGAAGGTGACCGGACCTCGCGGCCGGCCCGGCCGGTTCCTCCGGCTCCCGGAGCCCGCTCGGCCGGGTTCAGGGCGTGCTCGGCACGGAGCGGCGCAACAGGTGTGGCGCCCTCGCCGGTCCGGGTGTGTCCGCAGCCCCGATGCCTGCCCCCGAGTGCGGTCAGCAGCCGGCTGAGCCGGGTGCCGCGCCGAGGGTGAGGGTGGCCGGGGCGGCGCAGCAGCCGCCACCGGTCTCCTGTGCGGGCGCGGGGTCGTCGAAGAGGCCGGCGCCTGCGCAGACTCCGGTTTCGGGGAGGGTGAGTTCGACGCGTTCGGCGGCCTCGTGGTCGCCGGCGAGATGGGCGGCGATGGAGCGGACCTGTTCGTAGCCGGTCATGGCGAGGAAGGTGGGGGCGCGGCCGTAGGACTTCATGCCGACGAGGTAGACGTCCTTCTCCGGGTGCGAGAGCTCGCGCACGCCGTGCGGGTAAACGGTGCCGCAGGAGTGCTGGTTCGGGTCGATCAGTGGGGCGAGCGCGACCGGAGCCTGGAGGCGCTCGTCCAGGTCGAGGCGGAGTTCGTCGAGGAAGGTCAGGTCGGGGCGGAAACCGGTGAGGGCGATGACCTCGTCGACGGGGTCAAGCCGGCGGCCGTCATCCCCGCTGAGGACGAGCCGTCCGCCGGCGTCTCGTTCGACGGTGTCGGTGCGGAACCCGGTGACGGCGTCCGCGTACCCCTTGTCGACGGCCGCCTTCGCGGCGAGGCCGAGGGCGCCGCGAGCGGGGAGCTGGTCGGCGTCACCGCCGCCGAAGGTGGAGCCGGAGATGCCCCGGCGAAGGATCCACAACGCACGAGTACCCTTGCCGTCCTCGTCCCCGGCGAGGGCGGCGAGGTGGGCGAGCGCGGTGAAGGCCGAGGCGCCCGACCCGATCACGGCGGTGCGCTTGCCCGCGTACCGGGCGCGGGCGGTCGGGTCCTTCAGGTCGGGGACGCGGTAGGCGATCCGGTCGGCGGCGGACTTCTCGCCGAGGGCGGCGAGTCCGCTGCCGCCGGCGGGACCGGGGGTGGACCAGGTGCCGGAGGCGTCGATGACGGCCCGAGCGAGGACGCGCCCCTGGTGTCCGTCCGCGCCCTCGTAGTGGACGAGGAAGGGCTGAGCCTCACGGTCGGCGTCGACGATGCGGTCGCGACCGGCGCGGGAGACGCCGGTGACGCGGGCGTCGTAGCGGACCTTGTCGCCGAAGAGGTCGGCGAGGGGCTGGAGGTAGAGGTCGGTCCACTCCTTGCCGGACGGGTAGGAGGCCGGGTCGGGCCCGACCCAGGCGGTGGGCGCCAGGAGCCTTTGGGCGGCCGGGTCGACGACCTCGCCCCAGGTGGAGAAGAGGCGGACGTGGGCCCAATCGCGCACGGCGCCGGCCGCGGTCGGGCCGGCTTCCAGGATCAGGGGCTCCATGCCGCGGTCGATGAGGTGCGCTGCCGCGGCCAGGCCGACGGGGCCCGCTCCGATGACGAGGACGGGCAGGGCTTCGGTGGATCCGTTCACGGCGGTGCTCCCCGGTTGATTCGACGATTGTCGATGTCCTGACGGCTTCAGCCTGCACCTTGCATCGACGTCCGTCAACATAGACATTCATCGATGTCGAGCGGATGATGGGGGCATGGCCACTGTGAAGACGCTGCCGTTGCTGGAGGACAAGGCCGGGGCCGGGGCCTCGGGCTTGTGCTGCCCGCCCTTGTCCGAGCGCCCGCTGACGGCCGAGGAGGCCGAGCGGACCGCGATCATGTTCAGGGCGCTCGGCGACCCGGTGCGCCTGAGGCTGTTCTCCCTCGTGGCCTCGCACGAGGGCGGGGAGGCGTGCGTGTGCGACATCTCCGACGTCGGCGTGTCCCAGCCGACCGTCTCCCACCACCTGAAGAAGCTCAAGGACGCCGGACTGCTCTCCTCCGAGAGGCGCGGAACGTGGGTGTACTACCGGGTGGAGCCCGCGGTCCTGGCCGCCATGGGGCAGCTCCTCGCCATGACCGCCAAGCCGTCCGTGCTGTTCGTGTGCGTCCACAACGCGGGCCGCTCCCAGATGGCCGCCGCCTGGCTCAGCCACCTCGCCGGCGACCGCATCGAGGTCCGCTCCGCGGGATCCGCACCCGCCGACGGCGTCAACCCGGCCGCGGTCGAGGCGATGCGCGAGGTCGGCATCGACATGTCCGCCGAAACTCCCAAGATCCTCACCGTCGACGCCGTGCGGGCCTCCGACGTGTGCATCACCATGGGCTGCGGCGACACCTGCCCCGTCTTCCCGGGCAAGCGCTACCTCGACTGGAAACTCGAAGACCCCGCCGGGCAGGGCGTCGAAGCCGTCCGCCCCATCCGCGACCAGATCAAGATCATGGTCGAAGGCCTGATCGCTGAAATCGCCCCGGAACCCACCGCGTGCGCCGTCCCGCGCTCCGCCGGCCCCCGGGTGGCAACCGAGGCGCTGCTGCACGACACGGCCGAGCGCCGATGAGTTTCGCGGTCGGCCGAGGTCTGCCTTCCCGTAGGAACGACAATCCGCCGTAGCCGCCCCGAAAGGGTGAAGACCATGAGGTACATGATCCAGATGAACGTGCCGGCCGACCAGTGGGACGCCGTCATGTCCTCCTACTCCGAGGACGACATGCAGGCCATGTTCGCCCACATGAACGCCCTGAACGCGGAGCTCACGGCCGCCGGGGAGTGGGTGGACGGGCAAGGTCTCGGAGGACCCTCGCAGGTCAAGACGGTGCGGGCCGCGAGCGACGGACGGCCGCAGGTGAGCGACGGTCCGGCGCAGCCGGGACCCATCCTGGCCGGCTACTGGCTGGTCGACGTCGCGAGCGAGGACCGGGCCCTGGAGATCGCCGCACGGGCGTCGGCATGCCCCGGCCCGGGCGGGAAGCCCGGCAATGACCCCGTCGAGGTGCACGCCATTCCCGGGGACCCGACGCGAGCCTGAGCCCGTTCGGACGATGTCACGCTCCTGCTCGACGAAGCCGAGCAGGAGGATGGCGGGTTGATGACGTCCGACTCGCATCCGCGTGCATGGAACGGCCTGTGGGGGAAAGCGTGCGGGAGACCCGTACACCCGAGAAGGGACGGACACCATGGCACGACGGAGGATCGTAGTGGTCGGCGCGGGCTTCGCCGGCGTCTCCTGCGTACGCCGCCTGGAGCGGACGCTGTCACCCGGGGAGGCGGAGATCCTGCTCGTCACTCCGTTCTCCTACCAGCTCTACCTGCCCCTGCTGCCGCAGGTGGCGTCCGGGGTGCTCACCCCCCAGTCCGTGGCGGTGTCGCTGCGCCGCAGCCGCCGCCACCGGACCCAGATCGTGCCCGGCGGGGCGGTGGGCGTCGACACCCGGGCCAAGATCTGCGTCATCCGGAAGATCACCGGGGAGCTGGTGGACCAGCCGTACGACTACCTGGTGCTCGCACCGGGGAGCGTGACCCGCACCTTCGACATCCCGGGTCTGGTCGAGCACGGCCGCGGCATGAAAACGCTGGCGGAGGCGGCCCACCTGCGCGATCACGTGATCGCCCAGCTCGACCTCGCCGACGCCGCCGCACCCGGCTCGGCGGAACGGGCCTCACGTCTCGGCTTCGTCGTGGTGGGCGGCGGCTACGCGGGCACCGAGACGGCCGCCTCCCTGCAGCGGCTCACCACGAACGCCGTCGGCCGCTACCCCCGGCTCGACCGGCGCGAGATCAGCTGGCATCTGGTGGACCTGGCACCGAAGTTGATGCCCGAGCTCGGTGACCGGCTGGGCCGGGCAGCCCTCGACGTGCTGCGCCGCCGGGGGATCGAGGTCTCGCTCGGTGCCTCCGTCGCCAAGGCGGGCCCCGAGGACGTCACCCTCACCGACGGGCGTGTGCTGCCCTGCCGCACCCTCATCTGGACTGCCGGCGTCGCCGCGAGCCCGCTCATCGCCACACTGGGCGCCGAGACCGCGAAGAGCGGCCGGCTCGTCGTCGCTGCTGACCTCCGGGTGCCGGGGGCGGACGGCGCGTTCGCGCTCGGTGACGCGGCCGCGGTGCCCGACCTCGCCGGCGGCGGGGACGGCACCGTGTGCCCGCCCACCGCGCAGCACGCGGCGCGCCAGGGCACGGTCGCCGCCGACAACGTCGTCGCCACCCTGCGGGGCACGCCGCTGCGTCCGTACGTGCACAAGGACCTCGGACTGGTCGTGGACCTCGGCGGCCGCGACGGCGTCTCGCGCCCCCTCGGCATCGACTTGCGCGGGATGCCGGCCCAGGCCGTGGCCCGCGGATACCACTGGGCGGCGCTGCGCACCGGGGCCGCGAAGACCCGGGTGATGACGAACTGGCTGCTGAACGCCGTGGCCGGTGACGACTTCGTCCGGACCGGCTTCCAGACGTACAAGCCGGGGACGCTGCGCGACTTCGAGTACACGGACCACTACCTCACCCCGGAGGAGGTGCGGGCCCGCACGGCGGCCGACGGAGGCTGACGGTCCGGCGAGGGTGCGCAGGCGGAGGGTGGGAGGAGCGGATGCCCGGTTGGTCAGGGCTCAGGGCTTGAGGCAGTTGTCGCGGAACGCCTCGTCGTAGGCGGTCTGGTAGCCGAGGCGGTAGCCGTTCTGGTAGGCCAGGATCAGAGTGTTCGGCTGGCTGGGAGGCACCAGGTCCGAGTGGGCGCGCGTCGGCGGGTTGCACTGCTTGGCGTCCTCCCGCCCCCACCCCTCCCCGGACGCCTTGCCCGAGGCGAACATGGTGTCGGGGGTCTGCTGCTGGGGCGGCGGAGCGTCCGGCTTCTTCGGCGGCTCCGGAGGCTTGTTGCAATTGACCGGGTAGGCCTTGTTGAACCCCTCGTCGTAACCGGTGTGGTACCCCTGGGTCTTGCCCCGCTCGTACTCGTTGGGATTCACGGGGGACAGGGGCGGCGGCAGTTTCTGGCAGATCGGAGGGCTGCCGGTCTTCTGTCCGGCCGCCTTGCCCAGGAGGTACCCGACTCGACAGCCCTTGTGGTAGGCGTCCCCGGGGCCGCGCCCCAGGAGGTGGCACGGCGGCTCCGGAGCTGCCGCGGCCGACCCGGAGGGGGCGCGCCCGGGGGCCGGTGCGGAGGCCGCGAGGGCCGGCGAGACCGCCAGGACGGCCAGTAGGGGCGCTGAGAGCGCAGCGAGCACACGTCCTCGGTTCCGGGGCATCATCATGTTCCCCTTCAGGAATCGGTCCGCTCCCGAGGCCTCTGATTTTACGCCTGCCGGCAGTGGTCTTCCCGGCCGCGGACCTGGGAGTCACGGGACCGTGGCGACAACGGCGGCGACAGCCGGTCGGTTTGTTCCGTGGCGGTCTCCGCGACCGCGCACCCGGCGGGGTTCGCCCCGGACGTTACGACGCTCCGCACGCGGCCAGAGCGGTTCGCGCCGGCCCTCGCAGCCAGGTGTGGGCGTGATCGGTGTCGCAGCGCTGATGCCACGACAGGTGGATCGATACCGACGGCGGTTCGAGTGGGTCATCGTGCGGCTGCCCCGGCCACGCTGCCCTCTTCCAGGAGTGCGTCGAGTGCGGTGAGCGGGTTCAGTCCCATTGCATGCGAGTAATCCTAGGCGTGCCTTACATGCAGTTGTTGTTAATCGTAGGGCTGGATACCTTCGAGGAAGAGCGCACGGCGGAACGCACAGCGTGGCTCGACCGGCCTCATCACCCCTCCTCAGACAGGAGCACCTCCATGTCCGAAACGCTTCAGAGCGCTGACCTCGTCTTCGCCGATGCCGACCTGCTGGACCGCACCGTGGATGCCGTGCGGGTGGCGGGTTCGGCGTTGCGTGAGCGTTTCGGCGAGGTGGTCCGCTACGGAACGCGCGAGGAGTTGATGCGTGCGCTGGCGGTGAACGATGACACGGCGTTGGACATCCTGCGCCCGCGGCTGGCGGCTGTCCGTCCGGAGGCGGGCTGGGTGGAGGAGGAGCTGGATGGTGGGGCGCTGCCGTCGGGCGAGTGGTGGGTGGTGGATCCGGCGGAGGGGAACGTCAACCACCTGCACGGCCTGCCGGAGTGGGCGGTGACCGCCACGCTCGTGCGGGAGAACGAGCCGGTGCTGACGGTGGTTCACCTGCCGTTGACCGGCGAGACCTACACGGCGCTCGCCGGCGCGGGTGCGTACCTGGACGGGCGGCCGCTTCGGGTCTCAGAAACGGCGGACCTGGGTCTGAGCATCGTGGCCACCAGCCAGGCGCGGCCGGACGAGGACGGGGAAGTCGTGCGGCGCGTCGGCTCCTCGGTCACCGCGATGCTCTTCGACGCGCTCGTCGTCCGCACCTCCGTGCCCGCGACCCTGCACCTGGCGAACGTGGCCGCAGGCCGGACCGACGCTTTCTGGCAGTTCTCCGGCGCCCGCGCGGACCTGCTGCCCGGGGCGCTCCTCGTCACCGAGGCCGGCGGCCGCATCTCCGACGCCGAAGGCCGCCCCTGGACCTTGCAGAGCAAGAGCTTCCTGGCCGCCGCGCCCGCCGTTCACGCCCAGGCCGTCGCCACCCTCTCCCGCTGACCCTCTCCCACTGACCCGCACCACAGCCTGCACGTACGGAAGGAACACCCCATCATGACCACGATCGCAGTTCTCGGGAACGGCCGCGTCGGCGGCAATCTGGCCGCAGCCCTCACCCGGGCGGGACACGAGGTGACGGTGGCGGACCGTACGCCGGGCGCCGCCGCAGACGCTGCCCGGGGAGCCCGGATCGTCATCAACGCCACCCCGGGCGCCGGCTCACTGGACCGCCTCGCCGCCCTGCGCGCCGAACTGCGCGGCAAGATCCTCGTGGACGTCTCCAACGCCACGACCGACGGACCGGACGGCCTCCCCGCCGACCTGATCCACCCCGGATCGAGCCTCGCCGAGCAACTTCAGGAAGCCCTCCCCGAAACGCACGTCGTCAAGACCCTCAACACCATGCTCTTCCCGGTCATGACCGCGCCGGCGATGCTCTCCCAGCCGCCCACCGTGTTCCTCTCCGGCGAGGACCCGCTGGCCAAGCAGACCGTCCACGAGCTGCTCGTCGACCTCGGCTGGAAGAAGGAGTGGATCGCCGACCTCGGCGGGATCCGGACCGCCCGCGCCACCGAGGCCGCGATCCTGTTCGTACCGCACGTGATCCGGGCAGGCGGATTCGCGCCCTTCGCGATCTCGATCGCCCGCTGATCCGCACGCTCACGGGGGCACCGCTCCGGGTGGGCGGCGCCCAGAACGAATACGCCGGCGCGGCCGGCTTCGACGCCGACGCCGCAGTGGGCGGGGGCCTGCCGATGCCCGGGAAAGCCGCGCAGCGGCGCCGGGAACAGCCGGCCCCGCCGACAGCGTTGTATCGAACGGGGGTCTGGCGCTGCGGGGGTGGGATCAATGTGATCCGTCCCGGCAGGAGCCGGTCTCCCGGGATCGCGGAACGCCCGCCGCGCACTCGGACCAACACGTGTCTCTGCAGGAGGACTCCTTCATGACTGACCGGCCCTTGACGCTCATGGCAGTGCATGCACACCCCGACGACGAAGCCACCGGAACCGGAGGAGTCCTCGCGCGGTATGCGGCGGAGGGCATTCGCACGGTTCTCGTGACGTGTACCGACGGCGGTTGCGGCGATGGCCCCGGGGGTGTCAAGCCGGGGGACCCCGGGCACGATGCGGCGGCCGTCGCCTCGATGCGCCGCGAAGAACTCAGGGCGAGCTGTGACGTCCTGAAGATCGGCGATCTGGAGATGCTGGACTATGCGGACTCCGGAATGATGGGCTGGCCGAGCAACGAAGCCCCCGGCTCCTTCTGGCAGACCACCGTGGAGGAAGGCGCGGCCCGACTCGCGGAACTCATGCGGCACTACCGGCCCGATGTGGTCGTCACCTACGACGAGAACGGTTTCTACGGCCACCCCGACCACATCCAGGCCAACCGCATCACGATGGCGGCGCTTGAGATGACCACCCTGACACCGAAGGTGTATTGGACGACGATGCCGCGCTCGGCGATGGAGCGGTTCGGCAAGATCATGCGCGAGTTCAGTGAGGACATGCCGGAGCCGGATCCTGCCGAGGCCGCGGCGCTGGCTGAGATCGGCCTTCCCGACGACGAGATCACCACGTGGGTGGACACCAGCGCGTTCAGCGGTCAGAAGTTCGACGCGCTGGCCGCGCACGCCAGTCAGGGCGAGAACATCTTCTTCCTCAGGATGGGCAAGGAGAGGTTCGGCGAGCTGATGGGTACGGAGACGTTCGTACGTGTCCAGGACGCCACCGGCGCGGCCGTGCCCGAGACCGATCTCTTCGCCGGCCTGCGCTGACCCGACCGCCCGGCCGGGACCCCGCAGCCGCGGGAGGGCGACGTACCGGCCGGGTGGAGCGGATCCGGATGACACGGGGTGCTCGTAGCCGGCGACGCGAGACTTGACGAAATCGCGCAGTTCGTCCGCCGTCGCGTCACTGCCGGGCTTGAGGGTGAGCACGGCGGCGACCTCGTCTCCGTGGACGGGGTGGGGAACTGCGACGAAGAGCGGCAGGCCACCGAAGACCACGTCCTGCTCGGTGAGGTGCAGCAGCGCTCGACGAGTGGCGTTCCGGCCGCCTGCGCACCCTGGGCCGCGTCGTCGGCCCGGTGCGGGGCGAGCAGGAGTGGGGCGCCCTGCCCCCCCCCGCCGAGGTCGCCCGGCACGCCGCCGGCGCCTTCGCCCGCCACCCCCGCGAGCTCGCCGGCACGCTCGCCGCCGCCCTCGACCGAGGCGTGCCGGCCGAAGCCCCGCCGGCCGGGCGGTACCTGGGCTCGACGCGGCGCAGCCACGCCGCCCGGTGACTGTCGTGTGCGGCCGGCAACCGGGGTGAGAAATCGTGCTCCGCGCGGTCCCGGTGGCTCGGGCACGATGGCCGCGGTTCGTCTGAAGGTTGACGCAACCGTCGGGCGAACAGCGGCTCGATCAAGCTGCTCCGTCAGGGTGCGTTGATCCCGAGGTTCTGGTGGGTGGCGTTCGATCCGCCGGGGCTGAGGATGTTGTTGTTCGTGCTGATGTTGTTGAACATCGGGAGGACGCCGTTGAGATTGACGGGCAGGAGGGACCCGATGAGGCCGCCGCCATTGCCTTCGTTGGCGGGGCAGGTGCTGCCCGTGATGGTGGTGGGGTCGCTCGCCGAGACCTGGATGTTTTCTTCCGGCCGGCTGACCCGGACGGTGTTGGTCACCCCGGTGCAGGGGGCGTCGGCAGCGATGTTCACGACGATGTCGATGGTCAGTGTCGCGCCGGCGTCGAATGTGGCGAAGCAGTCGACCCCGGTCTGCCCGACCGGCGCGCACGCGCCGGTGATGCCTGAGGGCGGAATGGAGTTGACCGTGACCGAGCTGAAGGTGAGGCCCTGGGGCAGGGTGTCCGTGATGTCCACATCGCCGAGGGTTGGCGTGTCGCCGATGTTGGTGACCTCGATGTGGTAGGTCCCCTGTTGGCCGCGGACGAAGTTGCCTTCGTGGGTCTTCGTCACGCGCATTTGAGCCGCGGCGTACGCCGGGCTCGCCCCGGTCGTGAACGGCAGAGCCACGCTCAGCCCGAGGACGGCTCCGAGGGCGGACATCCGTCGCTTCAATGTGTGCATCGGCATGGCGGTTTTCCTCACTGGTGTCTCGCGCGTGACGCCTGGCGGTACGGCAACGCGCCCGAGGGCGGCGTGATCACGGGGCACGATGGCGGCTTCACCCGTTCGCCCCGGCGTTGCAGGGGTGGATTCACCCCACTGGTCGACCCGCCCGGCAGGAGGCCGAGGGCTGACCGGGCCGGAGCAGGGCTGTGGACGTCGCCTCCACCGGCCGGCCGGGAGTTTCGACCGGCTTGCGCCGGCCGCCGACGGTCAGTGTTCCAGCGCGGTGGCGAGGCCCACGGCGGCGATGAGTTGGAGGGGGAATTCGGGATCGGCCTGGCCGATCGTGAGGGCGAGCCACCGGTCGGATCCCGGGAGCCGCCACACCCGCATCCTGCCGGCCACGCTGCACAGGAACGGGAGCGGTTCGGGAGCGGCATGCGCGGGGGCGGGGTCGTCGAAGCCGAGGTACGGCTCCAGGTCGACCGTTTCCGGGTGTCCCCATCGGGACGTCAGGGTGCCTGCCAGCGCGGCGAGGTCGGCTTCGAGCTCCCGCTCGGCGGCCTCGATGAGTTCCTCGCCCCGGTCGTCCCAGAAGTCCTGGCTCTCGCGCAGCAGGGCCAGGTGGTACCCCGGGCCTCCCCACCCTCCGTCCGTTCCGGGCCGGAGCTCTTGTGCCGGGAACGGCCGCGCGACCAGATCGTCGACGGCTGAGAGGTGGGCGCAGGCAGTGGCTGCGGAGCGAGGGTGAGGGACCACGGCGGCAGCCTAGCCGTCCTGCCTGCCTTCACCCGTTCCTCCCTGCCTTCGCCCGACCGGTCGGCCCGTGCAGCCCTTCCCCGGCCGGGACGGCCCGGCCCGCACACCGGGGGAGGACGGCCCGGGGTGGTTCGGCCCTCGGTTGCGGCTACCTTCGTCCGAAGCGTTTCCGCCAGGTGGTGCGGCAGTCGGCGGGGTGCTTGAGAGCGGGGTCGAGGAGGTAGATCCCGTCGCTGAACTCCTCGAACCCGACCGATTCCCATACTTTTGCGATCTTGGTCTGGGCGGCGTCGTAGGCGGGCTGGTCGTGGTCGAAGTCGCCGTCGGTGGGTGCCGGCTCGCAGGCGACCGCACAGCATCCGGCGGACAGGCGCCGGATCGCTTCGGCCGCGGCGAGGGCCCCGAGACCGAACCCGCGCCACTGCGGGTCGATCCGTGCCCGGTCCATGATCAGAAGATCGCCAACGGGGACGTCGATGCGTTCCTCGAACGCGGGCGACCAGTGCAGCCCCGGCGTCATCGCGTACGCGGTGTCGGTGCACACGGAGACGATCTTTTCGATGTCGCCGGTGTAGGAGTCGGCCGCCTCCCACGCGGGGTCCGCGGTGTAGTCACGGATCCTCACGAAGCTCATCTCGCCGATCGGGGTTCCGTCTTCGAAGCGGCACGGGCCGGCGGGCGGGCACTGCGGGCAGCCGTCCTCGTGGTGGTAACGCAGGACCTCGACCGACCACACCTCCAGCGTGTCCTCGAACTCGAAGGGCAGCGCGGGGTGCGCGCAGCCGTAGCGCAGGATGATGTCGGTGCCCTCGAAGGGCAGTTCACTCGCCGCCTGCCGCGGGACGTAGTTCATTCCGACACCGTAGAACCGGCCACCACCCCCGCGAGGCGGGAACGGCCAGACTTGCCCTCCGGGCGGACGGCGCCACCTTGCGGCGGTGTCGGCCGACGGGCAAGTGCTGCTACCGCACGCGCGGGCTTCCGGTCGGTGTGAACTGGAGGCCGGCTCAAGGGCGGTGCCCTGCCAGGGCTCAGCTCATGAGGAGCAAGCGCGTGTTCGGCACCAGCTTCCGGTTCACGCTGGTGCTCTGGATGAAGATCGTGAACTCGTCGTTGTGGTCCGGCTTGAGGCGGACCTCCACGTCCGGCAGACCGAGCAGGGCCCGGGCCTGCGGACCCGTGTACACACGGTCCGTCTTCTTCTCCAACACCGCGATCTTCTTTCGCGCCTGGACCTTCTCAGACTTGCTCAGCTGATAGAAGGCGCAACCGGTGCGGTAGGTCTGCCCGCTTTCGGTGACCCATTCCCGGATTCCCGCGTCGCGGGCCACCGGAATCAACTGGTATGCCGACGGATCCACCGAGGTGAGACCGGCTGCCTCGATCGTGTCCTTGTTGACGGCTTCCGCGCCCGTGGAGAATACCGCCCGTGACCCTCGGATTCCCTGGGAGCGGCCCACCATGAATTTCTCCGTGGCCTGCTTGATGACTTCCCCGGCGTCCTCCAGCCCCTGCGTGCTCGTGGCGTCCCAGACGGCGATGTTGTCCTTCGGGAAACCGCACCGCATGGCCTCGCGCTTGCCCATCTGGTCCGGCACCAAGACGGCCAGCGTCCAGTTGTCCTCCTGCGTCTCGATCAGCCGGGACACGGCCTGCGCCAGTTCCCGGGGTTCCCTGGAAGGGGCGTCCGAGCAGCGGTGACTTGCGTTCTCCTGCCCGTCCGTCAGTACGAACGTCAGGAAGCTGTGGTCGCCGTACAGCTGGGCCGTCTGCGCGAGCTCCCGCTGAGACTTCAGCGTGGCCGCCAGCAGGGCCGTCATCCCCCCGACCCGGTACAGCTGCTTCAGGGACGGCATGCGCAGCACGTCCTTGTCGTAGATGACGCATTCCACCTTGTCGGCGAACACGTACACCGTGACACGGGTTTCCTGGTCCAGTTCCTGCGACCGGCGCGCCAGATAGGCGATTTGCTGGTCGGCGACTTCCACGACCTTCCGGTTCAGATGCGACATGGATGAACTGGCATCCAACACAAGAGCAACGTGATTGATGAAGTTCTGGTTTCCGGACATGGCCGCTCCCCCTCTTCCCGACTGGATGCTCCAACCTTCTCACCCACCACTGACAATCGCCGGGCTCGCGAATCCAGTTGCCGGGCGGCTGCGTCCGGGTCCGGGCCGTGGCGGCGCGACGGCCTCACGCGCTGTCGAGACCGTCGACCAGGCGGTTCAGGAACCGGGCGAAGGTGTCGTCAGGGGTGGGAGGGTGCCCAGCGGAGGCCAGGGCTTCGGCGAGTTCCGGGTGGCGGCCCTCGGCGGCGACGGCCATCAGGTAGCGGGCTTCGGCTTCGCCCCGCCCCGGGGACCGTGCGGCTCCCGCCTGCGCGATCTCGTAGCCGACGTGTCCGGCCACGAACGCGGTGAGCTGGGCGAAGACCTCCAGCTTCGTTCCCCCGTCCAGTCCGGTGGGCCGGAGGGCGGCGAGGGCGTGTTCCAGGACGGCCAGCGTGTTGGGTCCGGGGGAGCGCCGGGAGGACAGGGCCGCGGGCAGCCACGGGTGCCGCAGCATGTGGGCGCGCTGCCGGTGGGCCATGGCCTTGAGGTCGGCGCGCCAGTCCCCGGTCGGGGGGTCCGTGATCGTCAGTTCTCCGACGACGTGGTCGACCATCAGTTCCAGCAGGGTCTCCTTGTCGGGAGCGTAGCTGTACAGCGACATGACGCCCGCCCCGACCTCGGCGGCCACCCGCCGCATGGTGACGGCGTCCAGCCCTTCCGCGTCCGCGAGGGTGACGGCCGCGACGGTGATCGCCTCCCGGGTGAAGGAGGGGCGGCGGCCCCTGCGGGGCTCGGCGGGGCGCAGCCAGAGGCGTTCGGGGTCGACGCCGGCGGCACCGGACTTTCCATCGCCGGGCATGTCTCGCACTTCCCATCAGTGGTCGTTTCGGGGCACCTGTTGCGCCGGTCATCCAAGCATGATCTATTCTCGTACACAGTACGAGAATAGATGGAGGAGCGAGATGCCGTCACGCACGCCCAGCGCCGATGTCCAGGCCGCAGCCGTACCGACCTGGGTCCCACCCACCGGAAAGCCGCCGCTGTCCTCCCGGATGACGAGGGCGACATGGAAGGGCCTGCCCGCACCACGGCATGCGGTCGGATGGGAACCGGGACTGGTGGTACCGGCCGCCGACGGCAGCCCCTTGATCACCGACCACTACTTCCCGCGGGCCGAGGGCGACTTCCCGACCCTCCTGGTCCGCTCGCCCTACGGCCGGGGCTTCCCGTGGTCCCCGATGTACGGTCTGCTCTTCGCCGAGCAGGGCTTCCACGTCATCCTGCAGAGCTGCCGCGGCACCGGCGGATCGGGCGGCGAGTTCCACCTGTGGCGCAACGAAGCGGCGGACGGCCTGGCCACCGTCTCCTGGCTGCGCGAACAACCCTGGTTCGACGGGACGCTGGGAACCGTCGGCCCCAGCTACCTCGGCTACGTGCAGTGGGCCCTCGCCCTCGACCCGCCGCCGGAACTGAAGGCCATGGTGGTGCAGGTGGGCCTGCACGACCCGCACGCCCTGTTCCACGCGGACGGCGCGCTGCGCCTGGAGAACGCCCTCGCCGTCGGAGTGGGCATGACCTACCAGCACCAGGGCATGGCGCCCTTCGTGAAGGCGACGCTCCGCCTGCAGCGCCGTCTGCGCGGCATCACCATGGCGCAGCCCCTGCGCGGGGCCTACGCCTGCGCCTTCGGGGGTGAACCCGGCTGGCTGGAGGGCGTGATGGCGCATCCCGACGCCGCGGACGAGTACTGGCGCGGCGCGTCGCTCGCGCAGTGCGCGGACGGGCTTCGCGTGCCCACCGCCCTGATCACCGGATGGCAGGACGTCCTGCTCGACCAGACCTTCGGTCAGTACGACCGGCTGCGGCAGGCGGGCTGTGACACCACCCTGCTCGTCGGCCCCTGGACCCACACCTCCGCCTTGCAGCAGGGATGGCCCGAGGTGTTCGCCGAGAGCCTCGCCTGGCTGCGCGCCCACCTCTGCGCCGACCCCTCCGGCCTGCGCCCCGCACCCGTACGCGTGCACGTCGGCGGCGAAGACGTCTGGCAGGACCTCGACGACTGGCCGCAGGCCCCGGCGGCCGCCTCGTGGCACCCGGCCCCCGGCGGCGACCTCACCCGGCAGACGCCCGCGGGCTCCGCGCCCCTCACGACCTTCCGCTACGACCCGGCCGACCCCACCCCCTCCCTCGGTGGTCCGCTGCTGTCCCGCGGCGCCGGCCCCCGCGACAACAAGGCCCTGGAAGCCCGTGACGACGTACTGACGTTCACCAGCGCACCCCTGACCGAGCCCGTGGACGTCATGGGCGCGGTCTCCGCACGGCTGACGATCTCCACGGACACCGGTCACGCCGACGTGTTCACCCGCCTGTGCGACGTGGACGCACGGGGCCGCTCGGTCAACGTCTGCGACGGACTGGGCCGGGTGCGGGCGGACGGGCAGGAGCCTTCGCGCATCGCCGTACCCATGAGCTCCACCGCCCACCGCTTCGCCGTCGGCCACCGCATACGCTGGCAGGTCAGCGGCGGAGCCCACCCGCGCTACGCCCGCGGCACGGGCACCGGGGAGTCCCCGGTGGACGCCACGACCTTCACGCCGGTGCACATCACGCTGCACGCGGACTCGGCGCTGATCCTCCCGACGCCCGGGACCGAGACGGTTCGGTAGGCGACGGACATGCGCGCGCGGGGTTCGCGCGGCGGGGGCGGGGCCGGGCTCAGGGCTGCAGGATGACCTTGAGGGCCTCGCGGTCGGCCATGGCGCGGTAGCCGTCGGGTGCCTGCTCAAGGGGCAGGGTGCGGTCGAAGACGCGGCCGGGACGTACCCGGCCCTCCAGCACGTCGGGCAGGAGTTCCTCGATGTAGGCGCGGGCTGGGGCGACGCCGCCGGTGAGGGTGATGTTCCTCAGGAAGAGCGGGAAGTCCATCTTCACCGTGGGGTACTGGGGCGCGCCGACGCGGGAGACGGTGCCGCCTGAACGGACGACGCCGAAGGCGGTGTCGAGGGCGGGTTCCAGGCCGACGCACTCCAGAACGGTGTGGGTGCCGTCGCCGCCCGTCAGTTCCCGTACCCGCTCCACGCCCTCCTCGCCCCGTTCGGCGACGACGTCGGTGGCACCGAACTCGCGGCCGAGGTCGGTACGTGCCTTGTGGCGGCCCATGAGGACGATCTGCTCGGCGCCCAGGCGCTTGGCGGCCAGGACGGCGGACAGACCGACCGCGCCGTCGCCGATCACGGTGACGGTGGTGCGCTCGTTCACTCCGGCGGTGACCGCGCAGTGATGGCCGGTGGGGAAGACGTCGGACAGGGTCAGCAGGGAGGGCAGCAGCGCCGAGTCCTCCCCGACGGCCAGCTTGACCAGGGTGCCTTCGGCCTGTGGGACGCGCACGGCCTCGCCCTGGCCGCCGTCGACGTCGCCCGCGCCCCAGAATCCGCCGTGGCGGCAGGAGGTGTGCAGGCCCTCGCGGCAGAAGTCGCAGGTGTTGTCGGCCCACACGAACGGGGCCACGACCACGTCGCCCCGCCGCAGGCCGGCCACCTCCCGGCCGACGTCCTCGACCACACCGAGGAACTCGTGGCCGATCCGGTCCCCCTGGTCCTCGGCGGGCTTGGCGCCGTAGGGCCACAGGTCGCTGCCGCAGATGCACGAACGCAGTACGCGTACGACCGCGTCGGTGCCCTCGTGGATGACCGGGTCCGGGACGTTCTCCACACGGATGTCGCCGGCGCCGTAGATGAGGGTGGCACGCATGAGAGGAGGGTTCCTTTCGACGCGGGGAATCGGTCCGGGCGACCGGGCAGCGGCCCGCGGGCACCCGCCGCGGACGACGAAGCGCTACGGACGCCGGCCGGGCCCCGTACCGGGGGAGTGACCCTCCACCCAGGTCAGCCCGCCGCGACCTGCAAGAGCAGGGCCCCCGAGCAGAATACGACGGGCGACGAGCCGCCGCCCTTCCTGCGAGGCGCGACGAACTCGCCGCCCCCGCCGTCAGCGGGGGCCGGGCAGGGCGGAAGCGACGTCCGCGGCACGGCGGGCCGTACGTGAGGCAACCGCCTCCAGGGGGCGGCGGACGGTACGCACCGGGTGTCGGTGGGCCAGTGCCCGCCGGGAGCGGTGGGCGAGGGAGGGCTTGCCGTGGGTGTCCGCGGCGGCGATGAGGAGCCCTCCCAGAGCGGAGAGGTCGGTCAGGAAGCGGGCGCGCTGCCGAGCGCGCTCCTCCGGGTCCTCCACCGTCCAGAAGGCATGCGCGGCGAGGGAGGTCGGCACCAGCGCGGCGGCGAGCGTGAGCGCGGCTACGCGCGGGGCCCGCCCCGTCGCGAGCAGCAGGGCCGCCGAGGCCTGGACGGCGCCGGCGACGCGTACCACCTGCAGCGGATCCCTGGCGGCGAGGAGCGGGACGTGCTTCCCCAGGACCCGGACGGCGGGTCGGGAGACCTCGGCGACGGCCTCGGGGCGCTGCAGGGTGCGCAGTCCGACGGAGACGAACGGGGCGGCGAGCAGGGGACGGGCGAGTTTTCGCAGAGCGGCCATGTCCCGCTGCTGCCCCGCCGCGGCCCGTCCATCCGTACGTCGGGCCCGGCGCGGCGCTCATCTGCCGTGAGCCGGAAGGGTTTCAGGACTCGCCGTCGACACCGGTGACCGCGGGCGGCCCCAGGGGCGCGTCCTTCTCGGGCAGTCCCAGCTCCGCAAGGGTCCCGGCCAGCAGGCGGACGGCGTTGTCCTCGGCCGTCGCCCGGTCCGAGGCCTCGACCTCAAGCCGGACGGAGAAGGTGCCGCCCTCGTGGACCGTGAGCAGCTCCACGTCCTCGGTCTCGCTCAGGTCGGTGTGGTGCGAAGCCAGCCTCCTGGCCAGCTCGGAGCGTGCTGTGTCGTCGACGTCCGTCAGGAACGTGCCGGGCACGGTGATGACGTAGGTGGTCACTTGCTGTCTCCTGTCGGCTGGCAAGGGCTGAGTTGTGTGGATGCCCAGATGTCGTGTTTCAAACCCCCTCAAGCGCGGCAGAACACACGGCCGGAGGCCGGCCGACCGGCATGACCGTGTCCGGTGGGGGAGTGTGGCCGGCGGTACCGCTGGGCAGGAAGGAATCAGGCTTCCGCCCGGACGCCGAGGCGGCCCCCAACAGGGCCGTCGGCAGGCCGTACAGAGGGATTGAGCATGGCGCGTGGCACGGTGAAGTGGTTCAACTCCGAGAAGGGCTTCGGGTTCATCGCCCAGGACGAGGGCGGTCCGGACGTCTTCGCCCACTACTCCAACATCTCCGGGCAGGGCTACCGGGAGCTGCAGGAGGGCGAGGTCGTCACCTTCGACGTCACGCAGGGGCAGAAGGGACCGCAGGCGGAGAACATCGCTCGCGGCTGACACGCCCTCACACGTGACTCGGCGCCCGCCACCTGGCGGGCGCCGTTGCCGTTGCCACCGGAAGCGCGAGAGGGGGGAGCGCAAGAGCGCGGGATACGGGACGTGGCCGGACTCTGCGGCCCCGGGGGAGCCGATGTCACCCTCGACCGTCAGCGTCGGCGGCCCCATCCGCGGGCGGGCCGCGCGCCGCCTATGCCGGCGATGTGCAGAGCGAGCGCGGCGAGACCGATCAGCATGAAGTTGGTCGAGCTCAGGACGTCGTTGGTGGCGATGTTGGCGGCGTTGAGGAGGAACGCGATGAAGAACAGGACTGCGGCGGCGATGCCCAGCATGGACGGGCTCCTTTCCGGTCGGTGCCGACCGTGTGCCCCGTACGGGCCGGATCATGTTCCCCGGTGACCCGACAGGCCAAGGGCGCCTCGCCGAGCAGGAGGCGCACGCGCGCGAAACGAGCAGGCGCACTCATCAGAAGCCGGTCGCTCCCATGGGGTCGGGTTGTTCCACGGTGACGTCCCGGTCCAGCACCCGCCAGCCCAGGCGCCGATACAGGGACGCCGGTGGCGGTCGGCAGAAGGGGAGTCCGTGCCGGGGGCCCGTCGTCCGGGCGTGGTCGAGGGCCGCAGCCATGACGGGGCGGGCGAGTCCCCGTCCGCGTACGTCCGCTGCGACGCCGTGATCGGCGGCGCCGGGCCGGCGGCCGGTTCCGCGTCCCGCCGCGGCCGGGTTCCCGTCACCCCCTGCGTCCCCAGGGGTGACGGCAACCGGGCCGCGGCGCGGCCGCCCGCGGCTACTTCGGCATGAGGACGGTGTCGACGATGTACACGTTGGCGTTGGCGGTCCTCACGTTGCCGCACACCACACCGGCGGCGCCGTTGACCTTGTAGGACTCGCCGGAGCCCTTGGTGGTGACCATGCCCTTCTGCAGGGTCTCGAAGGAGCCGTTCCCCAGCTGCTCGGGCGTCAGCCTCTGGCCGACGACGTGGTAGGTGAGGATCTTGGTGAGGGTGGCCTTGTCGGCGAGGACCTTGTCGAGGTCGGCCTTCGGGATCTTCGCGAAGGCGTCATTGGTCGGGGCGAAGACAGTGATGTCCTTGGCGTTGTTGAGGGTGTCCACGAGACCCGCCTGCTTGACCGCGGCGACCAGCGTGGACAGGGCGGGGTTGTTGGACGCGGCGGTGGCGACCGGGTCCTTGGCCATGCCGTCGAAGGATCCGGCGCCCTCCTTGGGGACGCCGGCACAGGCCGGACCGAAGGGCCGGTCCGTCGTCATCGCGTCGCCGGGGGTGCTCTCGCCGGCCCTGGCCGACTCGCCGGCCGCTGCCGGGGCGGCCTTGGTGTCGTCGGACGCGTCGGAGCAGGCGGCCAGTGAGAAGGGCAGCAGGACGGCTGCGGCGACGGCGATCCCGGTACGGCGGATCTGCATGCTGTTCATGATCGTTTTCTCCTTGGAGAGATGGTTCGCATCGATGGGTGGTTCATGCCGGAGGCAGCCCGGGGCTGCCGGTCCGGTGGTCTCAGGGGACGGTGACGAAGACGCTGTGCCAGCCGCTCGCACCGTCGGGGACCGTCCGCGCGCGCTCCTCGGTCTGCACCGCCGCCGTGCCGTCGGTGGCTCGGACCGTGAGCGTGTGCCCGCCCGTGGCGGCCTGCCAGCGGTAGGACCACTGGCGCCAGGTGTCGAGGGTGTGCTGCGCGGCGAGGTCCGCGTCGTTCCAGGGCCCGTCGTCGATGCGGACCTCGACGCGGGCGATGCCGCGGTGCTGTGCCCAGGCCACGCCGGCGATCACGACGGTGCCGGCGGCGGGGCGGGCGAAGGGCTTCGGGGTGTCGATCCGGGACTGCGTCTTGATCGGCGCCCGGCGGGCCCACTTCCGCTCGACCCAGTACGGGTCGTAGGCGTCGAAGGTCGTCAGCTCGATCTCGGTGATCCATTTGCAGGCGGAGACGTAGCCGTACAGGCCCGGTACGAGCATCCGGACGGGATAGCCGTGCGCGAAGGGCAGCGGCTCGCCGTTCATGCCGACCGCGAGCATCGCGTCGCGCCCGTCCATCACGTCCTCGACCGGGGATCCGAGGGTCATGCCGTCCACGGAACGGGCCACCAACTGGTCGGCCCTGCCGCCCTTCGACGGCGCGCGGACGCCGCATTCGGCGAGCAGGCCGGCCAGCGGGACACCGAGCCAGCGGGCGGTTCCGACGTAGGGCCCGCCCACTTCGTTGGACACGCACGTCAGGGTGATGTCGCGCTCGATCAGCGGTCGGGCCAGAAGCTGGGCAAGGGTGTAGCTGCGGGGCCGGGCGATGCCCTTCCCCCGGATCCGCAGCCGCCAGGCGCCGGCGTCGACCTCGGGCACGACCAGGGCGGTGTCCACCCGGTAGAACTCCCGGTTGGGCGTGGTGAAGGCGCTGATGCCCGGAACCCCCGGCCGGGCTCCGGCCGGGACCGCCGGTGCCGATGAGGCGGGGGCGGGCAGTACGAGGCCGTCGCGGGAGGCCACGGCGCCCCGGCCGCGCCGCCCGGACAGAGCGCGGCCGGCCGCCCCGGTTCCGGTGGCGGCAGCGGCGGTCCCGGCCGCCGCTGTGAGGAACCCCCGTCGGCTCCAGCCGCTCCCGGTGCCCGTGTCACCTGAAGTGGAGCCGACGGGGGCGGCTTTGCCGGCCGGGCCGGCCAGGCCGTACAGGACGGCCGCGGCCGCGAGGGCGCCGAGGACGGAGGGGAGGGCGTCACCGGCACCCGCGGAATCGGGCCGGCTCAGGGCCGCGGCCGCGCCGACGACCCCGAACACCAGGACGCCGGCCGCCCCCGCACGCCGGTACCGCAGCGACACGACTCCCAGGACGACCGCGAAGAGTGCCAGCAGGAGCAGGATGCCGACCTGAAGGACGATCTTGTCGTCCTCTCCGAACGTGCGGATCGCGAAGTCCTTCACCGCCGCGGGGGTGCGGTCGACGACCGCACCGCCGACCACCGTCACCGGTCCGGCGGCCGGCCGCACGAGAGCGGCGGTCAGCTCGGCGACGGCCAGCGCGCTGAAGCCGGCCAGAAGCCCGGCCGACGACCCACGGGCGGTGCGGAGGAGGGTGGTGCGGAAGCTGCTCACACCCGGCATTCGCCTCCACCCGCCGGGCGGATTGGGCCCCTCACCCGAACGAGTGACAGCCGCCGTCTTGTGGCCGCCAGGGCCTCGGCACGTCTGCGACGGTGACGCCCCGGTCATCCCATCCGGACGCGCTCGCGCCACGAAGTACCGGCGAGAGGCGATCTGCACGGCTCTGCGGCCCGACCGCCCCGAGGGGCGACCCGGTAGCGCCCGACTTGCGAAGGACTCCCATGCCATGGACACCCCGCCCCCGGGAGGCCGGCCCCGGCCGCCCCTTCACCCGGCTGCCGCGGCCGGAGCCCGCCCTGTGAACCAGCCGTCCCCGACGAACCTGCCCCTCGCGGCCGGCTCCTGCGGCCACGCCCGCCCCGCCGACCTCGCCGAGCTCGTGGACCAGGTCGCGCGCGGCGACAAGCAGGCCTTCTCGGCCCTGTACGACGCTCTCGCACCCATGGTCTTCGGCATCGTGGTGAGGGTCGTGCGCGACCGTGCCCAGTCGGAAGAGGTCGCCCAAGAGGTCATGATCGACCTGTGGCGGCATGCCGCCCGCTTCCGGCCAGAGGCGGGCAGCGTGAACACCTGGGCGTCGACCGTCGCCCACCGGAGGGCGGTCGACCGCGTCCGCTCGGCACAAGCCGCCGCCGACCGCGAAGAGGCCCGGGCGGCCCGCGAGCACCAGACCGCGTTCGACGAGGTTGCCGAGGAGGTCGAGACCCGCCTGGCCGGCGAGCAGGTGCGCCGGTGTCTGCGCGGCCTGACCGGACTCCAGCGCGAGGCCGTGACCCTGGCCTACTACGGGGGTCTGACCTACCGTGAAGTCGCCCAGACGCTTCGCACGCCGCTCCCGACCATCAAGACACGCATGCGCGACGGGCTGATCCGGCTTCGCGACTGCATGGGGGTGACCACGTGAATCGGGGCGCATCCGATGTCCACGGCCTGGCCGCCCCGTACGCGCTGGACGCCCTGGATGCCGGCGAGCGCGCGGAGTTCGCCGCCCACCTGGCCGAATGCGAGGCCTGCCGGCAGGACGTGGCCGACTTCCGGGCCACCGCCGCGCGTCTGGCGGCCTCCGCGGCCCGGTCCGTGCCCGCCTCGATGAAACAGCGCACCCTGGCGGCCGTCGACCACGTACGGCAGCTCCCGCCCGGTGTCCCGGATTCCGCAGCCGCCCCGGTCTCTTGGCGTGGCGCGCGTCGCCGCAAGGTGCTGCCGATGACCTTGGCCGCGAGCCTGGCCGCGGCGGCCTCGTTCGCCGGCCTGGCGGCCCGGGAGCACCAGGAGAAGCAGCAGCTGGAGCAGCGGGCCCGGCGGAGCGAGCAGCGTTTGGACGCCGTCGGCGGCGTCCTGGCCGCGCCGGACGCCCGTACGGTCCACGGCCGGGCCGCCAACGGAGCCTTGACCTCGGTCGTCGTCTCCGACCTGCGGAACAGTGCGGTCTTCACCGCCTCCGGCCTGCCCGCACCCCCCACGGGCAAGACGTACCAGCTGTGGCTCGACCACGACGGGACCATGCGCCCGGCCGGGTACATCCGCCGGGACGGCACCGTCGTGCTCGACGGCGACACCGCCGACGCGGCCGCAGTCGGCCTGACCCTCGAACCCGCCGGCGGCTCCCCGCACCCCACCACCGCCCCCCTTCTCCTGATGGCCCTCCCGGCCTGAACGCCCGGCCCCGGCCCGCCCCCGGGCCGGGGTCCTGTTCGTGCCCGGCAAACGGGTGGACACGAGTGGACACGGGCGGACAGCCGTCGTCTCCGTACGGCCTGGAAGGTGGACACCGTCCTGCCGGAATCTTGGATCACGCCGGAGAGCGCGCCGCACCGCGAGGTGGCGGTGAAGGCTCGGGCAAACATGCTCGGCGAGGACCAAGACCCAGGAGAATTCCGATGAAGCAGCTGCTGTTCCCGAACAACATCCAGTTCTGGTACGAGACCCTGCGGTCGATGAGCCACATCGCTTACGGCGGTGCGGACTTCGGCGAGGTGGTCTCCACCGGTGAGCGGATCACCGAAGGCGACTACGACAGCTGGTACGTCGAGTGGATGGCCGCGGCGGACCGTGTGTCGGACGAGGCGGAGAAGGCGCTGGCGGCCGGTCACCGCATCAGCGCGCGGGACGGGTTCCTGCGTGCGTCGAACTACTACCGGTCGGCGGAGTTCTTCCTGCACGGTCGCTCCTGCGACCCGCGTCACGATCACGCCTACGACCGTTCGGCGGCCTGCTTCAGGGCGGCGGCGGCGCTCTTCACCCCGGTCATCGAGCCGGTGGAGATCCCTTACGAGGACACCACCCTGCCCGGCTACTTCTACCGGGTCGACGACTCGGGGGCACCGCGGCCGACGCTGATCATGCACAACGGCTTCGACGGCACCGCCGAAGAGCTGCACTTCTTCGGGGCGATGGCCGCTGTCGAGCGCGGTTACAACGTGCTGGCCTTCGACGGCCCCGGTATGCCCGGCCCGCGTCACCACCAGGGTCTGGTCTTCCGCCCGGACTGGGAGAACGTCATCACCCCGGTCGTCGACTTCGCCGAAACCCTCCCCGACGTCGACAACAGCCGCATCGCCCTCCTCGGTGTCAGCATGGGCGGCGTCCTCGCCCCGCGGGCCGCCGCGTTCGAGCACCGTCTGGCCGCGCTGATCGCGGTGGACGGTCTCTACGACCTCGGCCAGACCGCCGTACGCAACGTCCCGGGCACCCGCGAGGAGGCCGAGCGACTCCTGCGCGCCCCGTCCGCCCCGGAACTCGACGCCGCCTTCGAGCAGGCCATGAACCGGGACCCGATCGCACGCTGGGCGTTCAACCACGGCATGTACGTGATGGGCGTCGAAACCCCCCGGGCCTTCAACGCCGCCTACCTCGACTACTCCCTCGCCGGCGGCATCGCCGAGCGGATCCAGTGCCCGACCCTCGTGTGCGACGCCGAGGAGGACATGTTCTTCCAGGGCCAGCCCGAGCAGCTCTACGAGCACCTGACCTGCCCCAAGACCCTGATGCTGTTCACCTCCGAGGAGGGCGCCGGCGCCCACTGCCACCCCGGCGCGATGCGCCTGTCCATCGCCCGCATCTACGACTGGCTCGACGACACCCTCGCCGCCGCAGCCTGACGGGGGCGATGAGTGGTCCGCAGTTCCGGTCCTGGAGCGGCACCGGAAGCGGGTGGGTGCCGGCAGGGACCTGGCGAGCGGCACCCGGCCGCCGCTCGCCGGCGCCCGTACGGGGTGGACCGGCTGTTCGGGGGAGGAGTTCGGGCCCGGGGCGGCTTACCATCCCCGGCTGCTGCCGGGGGCAACATGACGAACTTCATCGCCAACGGGTGGGGCTTGGCTAGCGTGTCGAGTACGGGCCGCAGTGGTCGGCGCCCGGTGGGGAGGGCAGTGCGGATGGGCACCATGGTGGTGGGTTTCCGGCTCGGCTCGGACGCCAAGGGCTGGCAGGCGACGCTGGTCTTGACCGAGGCGGGCGTGCTGCACCAGAGCACGGGTCTGCTCGGCACGGCGCCACCGCCGGGGAAACCGCGCGCGCCGATCGCGCCCGACCCCCACCCCGTCCCGCGCCAGGCCGCCGAGCTGCGCAAGGTCTACGCGGCGCTGCTCGACCGCGGCTACACCCGCGAACTCATCCCGCCGTCCTGCGTGCGCCTGGACGTCGACGAGCACCCCCTGCACGCACATCCGCACGGCCCGCACGCTCCGCGCCCGCATCCGGAGTTGCTCGCGGATTTCACCGGCGCCGCCCCCGCAGGGCCCGGTTCCCTTGAGGGCGCGCTGGCCGCGTTCTACACGGAGATCGGGATCACCCCCCGCCCCCGCACCCCGTTCCCGCCCGGCACCACCGCGGTGCCCCCGCGCGTCAGGGAAGCACTCAGCGCCCTGACCGAGGGACAGGCGCTGAGCTCCCGCCCGCGGCGCGGCCCCGGCTGGACCGTCACCGCCGCCGGCGTACGCCTCCGGGCCGGTACGACCAGCGAGGATCTCGATCCGCGGGAGGTCGCCGAGCTCCAGGCGGCCCTGACAGCGTGGCTCCGCCACCGGCAACGCACCAAGTCCGCCGGTGCGTGAGGAACGTGGCCCGAGGTTCGCCCGGTCACGGTGGCCGCCGCCAGCATCGGCCGCCTGCCGTCCGGCCTCGCGGCCGGACGGCCGCCCGGAGCCCGCAACTACGCCTTGCGGGTCAGCGGCTGCCCGGCGAAGCTCACCCCTGCCAGGCCGTGGGCCATGAGGTTGCGAATGTTGCCGTGATCGGTGTCGTCCGGCGTCGCCAGCACACTGCGATAGTGCTCACCGAATGCCAGCAGAGCCTCTTGGTCGCGCAGCCCTTCCAGGAGCGCCAGGCCCAGCGTCTTGCAGGAACCTTCGTTCTCACCCGCGGCGTTTTCCAGTTCCCCGTTCCGGAACGCCTGCGGCTGGTACTCGTAGTGCGCGGTGACGAAGGCGAGGGTGTCGGCGAACTCGTGCTCACCTGACGCAAGGCTTGCCCGCAGCGAGTTGAGATCGGTCATGGTGGTTCCCCTGGGTTGAGCAGACGATCCGATTGCCGTCCGTGACCGGGCGACGATACCGCCTCGTGGCCGGCCGCCAAGCATTGCGCCACATGTCGGAACGGCGACGTCTGCGCAGGTCACGGTATGCGACTGCGCGACCCGGCGAGGGGTTGTGTGCACCGCGCCCAGCCGTGCCGAGTGCCCGGCCCGTGCCCCGGTAGGGCCGGGTCGGGCGGGGGCGTTGTCAGTGGTGGGCAGGATGATGACCTTCATGACCGAAAACAGTGCCCTGCTCTCTCCCGTCGCCTACGTGGAGGCCGTGACCACCGCTCTGGCGGCGTCGGCCGCGTACTACGGCGACGGGACCACCCCGCTCGGTGACGACGAGTACGACGAACTGCTGCGCGCCATCGCGGCCTACGAGGAGGCCCACCCGGACGAGGCGCTCGCCGAGTCGCCGACCGGAAAGGTCGCGGGCGGAGCCGTGCAGGGTGACGTGCCGCACTCGGCGCCAATGCTCTCCCTCGACAACGTCTTCGACGCGGACGAGCTCGCCGAGTGGGCCGCGGGGCTGGAACGCCGCCTCGGGCACCCTGTGGCCGGTTGGTGTGTGGAGCCGAAGCTCGACGGCCTCGCGGTGGCAGCGCGGTACCGGGGTGGCCGGCTCGTTCAGGTGCTCACCCGCGGCGACGGCCTGGCCGGCGAGGACATCACCCACGCCGCCGCCGCCGTCCTCGGTCTGCCGCCGGTGCTCACCGAGGCGATCGACGTCGAGTTGCGAGGTGAGGTGCTGCTGACGACCGCGCAGTTCGAGGAGGCCAACCGGATCCGGCTCGCCCATGCGGCCACGCCCTTCGCGCACCCGCGCAGCGGAGCGGCCGGCACCCTGCGGGCCAAGGACCGCCCGTACCGGATCGAGTTGACCTTCTTCGCCTACAGCGCGATCGGCCTGGGCGACCTCGGCCACAGCGCGCTGCTGGAGACCCTGGCCGCGCTCGGCGCGAGCACTGCCGCCAGCACCGCCGCCGCCCCGATGCGATGCGAGACCATGGAGCAGGTGCAGGCACGCATCGACGTGATCGCCGGCCTGCGCGGAGACCTGCCGTTCGGGATCGACGGTGTCGTCGTCAAGGCCGACACGGCCGAGGACCAGCTGCAGGCAGGCAACGGCTCGCGCGCCCCGCGGTGGGCGGTGGCCCGGAAGCTGGCGGCCGAACACAAGGTGACGCGCCTGCTGGCGGTGGAGTGGAACGTCGGCCGGACGGGGATCATCGCCCCGCGCGCCGTCCTTGAACCCGTGGTCATCGACGGGGTGACGGTCACCTACGCCACGCTCCACAATCCGTCCGACATCACCCGGCGCGGGCTCATGATCGGCGACCAGGTGTTCGTGTACCGGGCCGGCGACGTGATCCCCCGGGTCGAGGCACCGCTGGTCGACCAGCGCACCGGCGCCGAGAGCCCGGTCCCGTTCCCCGAGGCGTGCCCCCGCTGCGGCGACGCGATCGACGCCTCCGAGCAGCGGTGGCGGTGCGTGCGCGGCCGGAACTGTCAGGCCGTGGCCTCGGTGATCTACGCGGCGGGCCGGGACCAGCTGGACATCGAAGGCCTCGGCGGCACGCGCGCGGTCCAACTGGTGGAGGCCGGTCTGGTCAAGGACGTCGCCGACCTGTTCACCCTGACCCGCGAGCAGCTCCTCGGTCTGGAGCGGATGGGTGAGACCAGCGCCGCCAACCTCCTGGCCGCGATCGAGACCGCTCGCGGGGCTGCGCTGAGCCGCGTGTTCTGCGCCCTCGGTGTCCGCGGCACCGGGCGCACGATGTCCCGCCGGATCGCCGCGCACTTCGGCTCGATGGCGGCGATCCGGGCCGCCGACGCGGACACGCTGGCCGAGGTCGGCGGCATCGGCACCGAGAAGGCCCGCGTCATCGCAGCCGAACTCCTCGAACTCGCCCCGCTCCTCGACAGACTCCGAACCCAGCAGGTCGGCACGCAGGTCACCGAGCCGCAGAAGCCGGCGACCGACGCGAACGACGCGACCGACGCGAACGCTGCCGAGGAGGCGGCGGGCGGCCCGCTGGCCGGGCAGGCCGTTGTGGTGACCGGCTCCATGACGGGCCCCCTTGCGGTGCTGTCCCGGAACGAGATGAACGAGCTCATCGAGCGGGCCGGCGGAAAGGCATCGTCGTCGGTGTCCAAGCGCACCACCCTCCTGGTGGCGGGCGAGAAGGCCGGCTCCAAGCGCGCCAAGGCCGAAGAACTGGGCATCCGCATCCTCGACCCCGAGGAATTCGCGGTCCTCGTCGCCGACCTGCTCCCCGCTGATGGCGCTCTGTGAGTTCGACTGCACGTGAGAGGGACCAGCGGCACGGCCAACCCGTCGGCACATGCGGGGCTCTGACACCCCCTTGGGAGTGTCGTCAAAGTGGCGTCGTCCGCCCGGGAGGGAGGGGTCGGCGGGGTCTGGTGCGTGCGATCGCGAGGCGGAGGAGGGAATCGACGCGG